>DFYN01000003.1:0-719 GCA_002383615.1 Anaerolineaceae bacterium UBA4081 | reverse complement strand
CCGTTAATGGAATTAAATATTGAGGATGCTGTCCTCAATAATATTCAGGGAACCAAGAATCTGGTTGAGGTGGCGTTAAAGTATGATGTAGAGCGATTGGTGATGATTTCTACCGACAAAGCTATTCGCCCGGTTAATGTGATGGGTGCAACTAAACGTATGGCAGAGATGATCGTTCTGGATGCAGCTGAGCGCACTGGCAAGGCGTTTTGTGTTGTCCGTTTTGGAAATGTACTTGGAAGCAGAGGGAGTGTGGTCCCCCTTTTCAAACGGCAGATCGCAAAGGGTGGTCCTGTTACGATCACTCATCCCGACATGAAACGTTACTTTATGACAATCCCGGAAGCTGTCTATTTGGTTCTGCAAGCCGCTGGAATGAGCAAAGGAGCTGAAACGTTCGTCTTAAATATGGGAGAACAAGTCCGGATTTTGGACCTGGCTGAGGACTTGATTCGTTTGAGCGGTTTAGAGCCTGGCAAGGATATCGAAATTGTTTTTACGGGCATTCGACCGGGCGAAAAAATATCCGAAGATTTGTGGGAAGACGGACATGGTTTCCTGCCTACAGAACATCCAGAGATATTCATGGCAGAGGCGGTCGAAGATTTACGTGGACCTGAGCTCGACCATATCATTGAGCAATTTATTTCTCTGGCTGAAGCTGGTAAAGCTCCAGAGATAACCGAGTTGTTTGATCAATCCATACCTGGATCTGAAGT
>DFYN01000139.1:4879-7014 GCA_002383615.1 Anaerolineaceae bacterium UBA4081 | reverse complement strand
TTCATCTGCATCCAGGGTGCCATTGGCATTGGTGTCAATGAAGAAATATGGGTAGGCGGCAGCCGAGTACAGAATGGGTGTACCTAACTTATCCTTGGCGTAGGTCTGGAGGGAGGTGTACAGGATAGCCTGCAGACCTTCGATTTCGCCCTTCACGCCTTCGGTCACATCGCCATCGCCGTCATAATCAGCAACCAGTTTCATGCGGATCATACCGGGATCTTCAACACTGTGGCAGCCCTGACATGCGGTCGTGTTAACGGTCAGGGTATGCACATCATGGCAAGCTGAGCAGGTGTCGACATTGGCAACATGGGCGAACTTGCCGGCATAAGTTTTACCTTCATATTCATAAATGCCCTTGACATCGGCGCCAAAGAGCGTGGCGCCGGCTGCAAAGTAATGGACATTTTTGAAGCCGAGTTTGTCGACAACTGTATCCGCATCGCCGGTACCAACGGCTTTGTTCACGCTTACAGTCGATTCACGACCCTGATGGCAGCTCAAGCACAGGTTATCAGAGGGTTTAGTCTCAAAGCCAACTTTAGCGCCAGACGGGAAGGTTACAGTGGGGACATCGTACAGTGCATAAGTAGCAAGGTCGCTGTGGCAAGTTTCGCAGGTGAAACCATTGGCAGAAGGATTCGAAATGTTGACGCCTTCTTTGATGAACTGCGGCAAACCAGTGGCGCTATGGCACTTGGAGCAGGCGGCTGGTACGACACCAGTATCATCCCAATCGCGGAATGCCATGGATGAGCCAGCAAAGTGACCCGGGTCTTCGCGATGCATTGCAGACATATCCACCGGGGTCGCCAGCTTGGTATTCAGGTCTTCGATTGAGTCATAGAGCAGCTCAATGATGTACTTGCCGCCGTGCGCATAAGCGCCAGGATCCTTGATGGACATCTGGTAGTTATAGGCAGCTTTCAGCATCCGGGGTGTCCAGGATTTGTAAGCATTCGGGAATACTGCTTCTGCTTCATCGGTAACGCCGTCAGCATTGGTGTCAACAAAGAAGTAAGGATACGCAGCGGCTGAATAAACAGCAGGAGCGCCAGCAGTTTCCTTGGAGTATGCCTGAATGGCGGTGTACAGGGTGGCTCGGACGCCATCGAGTTCGCCCGCGATTCCTTCAGCGATATCGCCGTCGCCGTCATAATCCACGCCGGAGGACATCATGCGAATATTGCGGATATCTTCGACAACTGCAACGCCGGTGTGGCAGGTGGCGCATTCGTCAACCTTGACTTCCAATGAATGGGAGTCATGGCAGTCGGTGCAGGTTTCGTATCCAGCAGTATGCTCCCAGAGGGCGTCATAGGTTTTGCCGGTGTATTCATAGCCGCCCTTGGTGAGGGTACCATAGCGGGTGATGGCTGCGGCAAAGTAATGCGGATTGGTGAAGCCGAGTTCAGCAACTGCGGTGTCTTCATCGGCAGCAGCTACTGCAGCAATCGCTTCGTCAACCTGAACCATAGATGCCATACCCTGGTGGCAGGTCATACAAACGGCTTCCTTGCCCAAACCGGAAATGACTGCGCCGGAGGGGAAAGTGACGGAGGTCAGGTTGGCGGTGGCGTCATTGTGGCAGGTGGTGCACTCAATCACTGAGCCAACCGGGACGTTGGCAGCGATGGCGCCGGTACCGGCGAATTCAACAAAGCCAGCCGAGCTGTGGCACTTGGCGCAAGAGGGCGGGATTTCTGCCGGATCCTCTTCATTCCAGTGTGTGAAGGCAACAGCGTCTTTCATGGCATGACCAGAAGCCGCCCACAGGTCCATGAAGGGAGCTTGGGCAGCTGCACCTTCAGGCGCAGGGCATGGCGTAGTTTCCGGGCAGGTTGGGGCGACAGTTACAGTTTCTGTTCCCTGACAACCTGCCAAGATCACCACGACCAATAACAGTGCACCCATAACGAGCAAAGGCATTCTTTTGGTGATGGACATCTTTTGCATTCTCCTCGAATAATGGTTGAAATAATCAGTTGCTTACGGGTAGGGAATCGGTAACGTTTCACCTCCTTTGCAAGATTAATATCAGGTTAATTATACGCTAACAATTCAATCCTTCAATAGGCAAAATGTCCTTATTTGTACTATTTATCTCAATTGTCTGAATTTCAGTATAGTTT
>DFYN01000139.1:0-4821 GCA_002383615.1 Anaerolineaceae bacterium UBA4081 | reverse complement strand
GTGGCGTTCATAATGGTGGCGTTATTTGCTTTCGCTAATTTTGCCTGGGAGGAAAGCAACTCGGTCACTTTCTGTGGCTTGACCTGCCATACCATGCCACCTGAGTACGTGACTCACCAAAATTCGCCGCATACCAATGTAACTTGCGAAGATTGCCATATGGGGCGTGACCGCCTTTACATTATGATCGGGCGCAAAGTCCGCTATTCCTGGCAAACTGGCAGCGCCATGCTGCTCAACTCATACGAATATCCTATTATTGCCAAGAATATGGTGCCTGCCCGAGATGCCTGCGAGAATTGCCATAAACCCAACCTTTTCTCTTCAGATACCTTGAGGGAGAAGCAACATTATGCCAGTGATGGGGCAAACACCTTCAGTTCCACCTTCTTGATAATCAAAACTGGCGGCGGCTCCAGTCGTGAAGGCTTAGGTTATGGCATCCACTGGCACATGGAAAACCCGGTCTATTTCTATGCCACCGATAAGGCGGAGCAGCAAATCCCGTATGTGGTGGTTACCAATCCGGATGGTTCACAAACAAGCTATGTCGAGCTTGAATCAGGGTTTGACCCCGCCAGCATCGACGCCAGTCAACTCAAACAGATGGACTGCATCACTTGCCACAATCGCACAGCGCACTTGATGAAGAGCCCTGATGCTGCCATGGACGACTTGCTCAGCCGCGGGCTGGTCTCATCTGATATACCTGGCATCAAGCGGAAAGGTGTTGAGGTACTTAGCGCAAATTACACCTCAGCCGATGATGGGAATCAGGCGATTAGTGCCCTGAGTGCCTTTTACCAAAAAGAGCATGCCAATTTCTATAAAGCCAACACTGACAAAGTTGAGACGGCTGTTGCTGCCATTCAGCAAGCATTCAATCAAAATTTCTTCATTGACCAGAAAGCTAACTGGACTGTGCAGCCGAATAACCTGTCGCATTTGGAAGCGCCGGGCTGTTTCCGCTGCCATGACGGCAAGCACTTATCTGCCGCCAACGAGGCAATCCGGCTGGAGTGCAACCTGTGCCACTCCATCCCTGTGGAAGCTGGCGCAACCCAATTGGTGACCAAAATTGAGATTTCCAAGGGTGTTGAGCCCGACAGCCATAAAGACACAAACTGGATTACTTTGCATCGGTCTACGTTTGACCAAACTTGCAAAGCTTGCCACACTACGGCAGATCCGGGTGGTATATCCAACCAGTCCTTCTGTTCCAATAGCGCCTGCCATGCCAGCAGTTGGGATTATGCCGATTTTGACGCGCCAGCTCTGCGCGAAGCGTTAGGTCTGAACGCGACACCAACACCATTGCCGACGACTGCGCCAGCTGCTCCAAGCACCACGCCGGCAGCTTTGACATACGATGCCAGCATTACCCCCATCCTCCAAAAGTGCACAGCCTGCCATAGCGCCAATGGTCAGGCGGGAGTCAACCTATCAAGCTTTACCACCCTTATGGCAGGCGGCGCCAATGGTCCCCTGATTGTCCCGGGTGACCCGCAAGCCAGTTTGTTAGTCAAAACCCAATCTCAATCCACACCGCACTTCATGCAACTGACACAACCGGAGTTGCAAACCATCATTGACTGGATTACGGCTGGCGCCCCAGAGAAATAGCATCCACAATTAAGAACAAGACACCCCGCCTGGCTTGCCGAGGCGGGGTGTCTGGTTTCTATTTTCGGTTGGCGATGGCTGCAAAAAGGATGCTGAGGAAATACAGCGCCAGCAAGGGCGCCATCAATAACGCCATATTGACCGGGTCAACCGTGGGGGTGATCACGGCTGCCACGACGGCAATGATGATGAGGGCATACCGCCATTGTTTTAGTAAGGTTTTGGCTGTGACAATCTTAAACTTTGCCAGGATAAATACCAACAATGGCATTTCAAAACTGATACCCATCCAGAAGATCAGGTCCGTGATGAAGTTGATGTAGTTGGACAGGCGCGGACGGGTTTCCACCCCCAGGAATTGAGTCAGGAATGGGATGGCGTTGGGCAGCATCACATAATACGAAAAGGCAGCCCCCCCCAGGAAAAGGATGACGGCAGCCGGTATGGCGGTGAGGACGCCTCGTGTTTCACCCGGAGTCAAACCGCGCAGGATGAAACGCAGTAGTTGATAAAAAATCACCGGCAGCGCCAGGACGAACCCTGTCAGAAGGGAGACGCGCATAAACACACCGACGTTCTCTGTGATTTCTATGGACTGAAGGTTGGCTAAACCACCTATGGGGGTGGTCAGGAATTGGACGACACGCTCACCGACAAACAAACCAGCAGCGGTACCAATCCCCAACGCCACCAGCGAAATCAGCAGGCGGCGGCGCAGCTCTTCAATATGCTCCAGCAGTCCTATGGGCTCGTCGTGGACTGGTTCAGTTGGGGGTGTCTGGGGAGTCGGCTTCGGTTTGCGAGGCATCAGGCGTGGCTTGTTGTGGAGGTAAAATGGTTTGCGGCGGAGTTGTCGGACTGGCAGGGTTGCGCGGTGCGGTCCAGGATTGAGAACCAGGAGGGATATTTGGCAAATTTATCTGGCGCAACTCGTCTTCCAACCCGGTCTCGCGCATAATCTGGGTGGGTAGTTTCTGAACTTCTTTCATTTGCCGCCAGAGGTCAGATTGGGTCACGCGCCGAATCAGCCGGGCTAATTTTCGGGCGCCTTCCAGCATATCTGCCGGACCCAGCACAATCAGCGCCAGCAGAACAATGAATGCCAGTTCCAGTGGACCTACGCCAAATATTTCCATACGGGTTAGGACTTACTTTTTCTCTTCTTTGTCTTCATCCGTTGGAGATTGGTCTTTTTTATCAACCAGGTTATCACGGAAAGTGCGCATACCCTGCCCAAGTTCTCCGGCAACCTTCACGATCCTGCCTGGTCCGAAGAGCAGCAAGATGATCAGTACAATTCCACCAATTTCCCAGGGACCTAATCGGAACATGGCTAATCTCTCCTTATCATCATTTATTGATATGAATAATTATACTTCAAACAGTCGTATTTTCCTTGCTTCATATGCGCAGATGGTCGGGGTTATAATTAATCCATGGAAATCCCCCTTGAATTACAGGTAGCTGAATGGCTGCGCAAGCGTGGCTTGAAACTGGTTGTGGCAGAATCCTGCACAGGTGGCTTGATTGGTCACCGCATCACCAACATCCCTGGCTCATCCGAGTATTATTTGGGCAGTATTACGGCTTACGCCTATGAGGCGAAGGAAGCCTTGCTGGGTGTCCGCCATGAGACCCTGCTGGCATTTGGCGCGGTCAGCTCCCAGACGGTCCTGGAGATGGCGCTTGGCGTGCGCCGGGCACTGGCTGGCTCATTTCCATTGGAGCAAACGGTGGGTATCTCTGTCAGCGGGATTGCCGGACCGGGCGGTGCGATGCCAGGTAAACCGGTCGGCACCGTCTGGGTGGGCTTGTCTGCTCCTGAAGGGGACTGGGCATGGCGTTACCTGTGGGGTGGCGACCGTATCCGCAACAAAGAATTATCCGCAGATGCTGCCTTGCAACGGTTATTGGATTATTTACAGGGCAGCCTGGTTTCAGATCCTGATTAACTTCCCTCATTTTTCCACAACAGGTGCGGAGGACTATGACTGCAAAGACAATCCTAATTCTGACTGCTGATGCGGGCTTTGGGCACCGAAAAGCTGCCACTGCGATTGCTGCTGCCTTGACAGAGACGCATCCAGAGGCGCGGGTGGAAATTGTCAACCCACTGGATGACCGGCGTACGCCAACCCTGCTGCGTGACAGCCAGTCTGATTATGACCGCTGGGTGCGGGAAGCGCCGGAGCTCTACCGGTTGGGTTACACTGCCTCTGATAATTTTTTGCCCGCTGCCCTGATGGATAGCGCCCTGGTTATGTTCCTGACGAATATTATGGTCGATTTGCTGGAAGAATTTCAGCCAGATGTGGTGGTGACCACTTACCCGATGTTCCAGGCGCCCTTGTTAAGCATTTATGCCGAGGTGCGCCACCCTGTACCGGTCTATACTGTTGTGACAGACCTCGTCTCTGTCCACCGCATGTGGTTCAACCGAAGGGTAGCAGGCTGCCTGGTTCCGACCAGCATTGTGGCTGACCTGGCGGCAAACCATGGTGTTCCACCCAACCGCATTCACATTACCGGTATTCCAGTTAATCCACAGTTCTCCAAAGAGACCCGCAGTAAGGCAGAAATCCGTGCTGCCCTTGGTTGGAAAACTGATATTCCCACTGTGCTGGCGGTGGGTAGCCGACGGGTGGACCACATGCAGGATGCGCTGGCGGTACTCAACCATTTCGGGTTGCCGCTGCAATTGGCAGTGGTGACGGGCAAGGATGCCGAATTGTACTCAGAACTCAAGCAGGTTGACTGGCACGTACCTGCCCACCTGTATGATTTTGTCGAAAACATGCCGGACTTGATGTGCGCTGCCGATATCATATTGTGCAAAGCAGGCGGTTTAATTGTGACCGAGTCGCTGGCGTGTGGGTTGCCACTGGTGTTGATTGACGTTATCCCCGGGCAGGAAACCGGCAATGCGCAGTATGTGGTGGAAAACGGAGCGGGCGACCTGGCTGAAACAACCCTGCAGGTGTTGGAGGTATTTGCTCACCTCCTGCGCGGCGACGGCAAGTTGCTCAAGCAACGGGCAGAAGCTGCCTGTTCGCTTGGCAAGCCACTGGCGGCTTACGAGGTGGCGGAGATCCTGTGGGAGCGCGCATCTCGTCGGACGCAATACCCGCACCCACGCCGCCTGAGCGACCGCCTGGCAGGCTTACTGCTGCCAGAAATGGATGATGAGGATGACTCCTC
>DFYN01000077.1:3022-8350 GCA_002383615.1 Anaerolineaceae bacterium UBA4081 | reverse complement strand
AGGGCTGTGACTTCTGATGGTGTACGGTAAAGCTCCCGGTCTTCTGCCGCCATGATTTCCCCTGGAAGCGATTCCAGTGATGCATCCCAAGCCATATCCGCCTGCAAGGTCACTTGCCAGTGCTCTACGCCTGACTCCGGATCCGGCAGCAATGTCCCAATTGCCAGACCGGGTTCAGTAGGAAGGGTCTGCCCGTTTTCAGGATCCACAAACGCCAACCAGACCACTGCCTGCGTGCCATCTTCGCTGTAGTCAATGCGGTCAATTAAGATGTCAAACAGCGTAAATGCCAACACGCCTTCCCGGTGTGCTTGAATGGCTAAAAATACTGCCTGTTCAAGTTCATCCTGGCTGCCAGGCGCTGGTGGACCAGAGGGCTGGTCGTCATCTGACAATGGCTGGGCAGTGACAGGCGCTGCCAGAAATGTCAGCATCATAAGTGCGATGATGGCAAGGACATAGAATAGACGCTTCATACAGCATTCCTCTGCATTCAATGTAGCAGGTTTCATGCCACAAACGGGTTAAGGAAATTGCAAACCAACCGTCAATATAAATTATTGCTGGGGGAGATATTTGAGTGTGTTAATTAAATAAACCTCTCTCCAGATGCGGCGAAAAGGTTAATATACTGGGTTCAAGCGATTTAAGTTTCTCAGGAAGGAATCATTTACCTGCACACATCCGTAATAAACACTTCCAACGCTAAATCTGTCTCAATCTCACTCAACTTAAAAGCCGTGTCCATCTCCAACAGGCGGTGATAAATTTCTCGTAATTGCGCCATACTAAAACGCTGAGCTTGCCGCACCAGTTTATCCGCCACAAATCCAGGTTGAGCCAGAGCCGCCGCAACCGCCGGGGATGTGCCGCCCTCATCCAGTACTTCGCGTGCCTGGATTAGCAGCCGGAACTGGCGCACGACCATCGCGAAAACACGTTCTGCGTCTTCATCTTCCAATAAACGCCCCAGTAAAACCATAGCCTTGCGCCCATCGCGCATGGCAAGGGCATCCACCATGTCAAAAATACTCACCGGTGTGGTGGACGTCACCAATAGCTCCACGTCCAATCGGGTGACAGGACGGGCAAAATTGGTATAGGTGAGCAGTTTCCCAATTTCCTGTACCGCAATCAGCGGTTCTGCGCCCACCGCTGCTGCCAACGCTTCTGCACCCTCGGGCTCAAACACGCCGCCCTGCTTGCGCGCTTCAGCAAGGATCCAGGCAGGCATATCCGCCGGACCTGGCAGCGGAAAAGCCTTCACTTCTGCCCTGCCGTTCTGACCTGCAACCCACTTCAACAACCAGTGACCTTCCTTTAGCACTTCCCAGCCACGCCGCTGTAAACGGTCATCAATCACCAGCGCCAAAAGGGTGCTTTCCGGTAGCTCATCCATAATTTTGACCAACCGTTTACGTCCTGCTTCACCTTCAGCCCGGGAGAGGGGTTGGGTCAGCACAACCAATCGCTGGGTCGCTAAAAACGGCATGGCAAAGGCTGCTGAGCGAATTTCTTCTTCGCTGGCTGTCTTTCCCTCCAGACGGGTCATGTTTAAATCAATAACAGATGAATCACCCAGGCGTGCTGCCAGACCATCCACAAAACGCTCCAATGCCTGGGTGTCATCACCATGCAATACAAAAATGTGAGCTGCCATGCCTAAAAATGGGTCCTGACTTGGTGTTTGGTCAACCCGGGTCTCACGGAGCGGATGACCTCTACAATCTTCATCGTGCCTATCCTGGCATCCGTTGTGTAATTTGCTTGCAGCCAGGGTCCCAGCGGTTGAGAAAAAATCAAAGCGATTGTTGACAGAAGTATCACCACCGGCAAACGGTCTATCTTTTTCCGTGCGCCATCCCCCACGCCCAGCATTCCCAACCAGGCAGCAAAACCTGCAGCCGCCCCGGATGCAACAAAATTCGTCCCACAGTTAGGGTGAACAGCCAACCCGCGTTCGCCTTTCCTCAGGCGTGCCAGGGCTTCAATCGCTGCATCTGCCAACTCATCTGTAGATACGTCTCCAACGATCCAAAAACCTTTGATGTCTGAATGTCCTGCCAATATTCGGTTTGGGTTCTTCATCGCAAGGACTTGGAGCGTAGCATGTTCGAGGGCGTGATTGCGGCGAATGCGTGCTACAAGACCTGGTTTTGGTTGTTTGGTTAATTCTGTCATTTCACTCCTGTTCTATTCTGATGACCCGTCCCGCGCCACCAACGCCAACTGGAGCGCTTCGCGCAATGAGCGGGCTTCGATAATTTCTATGCCTTTGGGTAGTGGTTCACCTTTTCGGATCCGGCGTGGGATGATGGCACTCTTAAACCCCAACTTGGAGGCTTCCCGCAATCTGGCGGGCATTTGCCCCACCCAGCGTAATTCACCTGACAAACCAACTTCGCCAACCAGAACTGCTTCCGCCCGGACAGCCACATCCCTCATGGACGAGGCAATCGCAGCCGCTATTGCCAGGTCAGCAGCCGGTTCACTGATGCGCAAACCCCCAATGATATTGACAAATATATCCTGTTCCGCCAGACGCAATCCCAAACGCCGGGTGAGTACAGCGCTGACCAACAAAAGCCGGTTGAAGTCCACCCCATTAGGCGTCCGGCGCGGATTACCCAGGTTGGAGGGGCTGGTCAGACCTTGAACCTCAATCAACAACGGACGGGTGCCTTCCATCGTCACAGCAATGGCTGAACCAGGCGCATTCACCATCCGCTCTGCCAGGAAGGCTTCTGAGGGATTTGCCACTTCTACCAACCCATTCTCACACATCTCAAAGACGCCTACCTCAGCCGTAGCGCCAAACCTGTTCTTGACAGACCGCAGTAAGCGGAATGCCTGGTAGCGGTCGCCCTCCAGATATAAAACGGTATCGACAATATGCTCCAAAACCCGTGGTCCGGCAATGATGCCCTCTTTAGTGACATGACCAATTAAGAACACGGTCATGCCGCTGCTTTTCGCGCGTTCACGCAGTGCATTGGAACACTCCCTCACTTGTGTCACGGAGCCAGCAGTTGATTCAATCCCCGGTAAATACATCGTTTGGATGGAATCAACAATCATCAAGTCTGGTTGAAGTCCATCAGCCTGCGCCAATATTGTTTCCAGGTTGGTTTCCGTGTACAGGTAAAGGTGCTCAGGTAGGGCAGGTTCTTTGCCGCCCTCTTTTTTCAGGAGCCTTAGCGCCCGCATTTTAATCTGGCGTTCAGATTCTTCACCTGACACATACAGCACATCCAGGTGGTCGCCCAAATCAAGCGCTAATTGCAGCAGCAGGGTGGATTTGCCAATGCCAGGGTCGCCGCCGACCAGAATGATGGAGCCAGGCACAATGCCGCCGCCCAACACACGCGAGAACTCTGCCATGGGCATTGGCAGGCGCTCCTCTGCGTCACCCGAAATGTGTGACAACTTCTGCGGCGATGACTTGCCTGTCAGCCCACGCCGGTTGGTCCCTTTATCCGGCGTAGGTGCGGCAGCCACAATCTCCTCGCGCATCGTATCCCATCCACCGCATTGCGGGCAGCGCCCCAACATGGCAGGGGATGTTTTGCCGCATTTAGCACACACATAGCGTACCTGCGTTTTGGGCATTGAAGTCTCCTTATGATTAGTATAACAGAGAGACGATTTTGAGAGCAGAGATTAGGAATTAGAAATGAGGTCAATTGATAAGCAATGGCATTCATTTATGCAATCACCATGTTTTATCTGGTCCTANNTCTAATTACTCGCTCTTGACAACGAACATATGTTCGTGTATTATATTCATAGCACAAATGACCGATAAATGCCGGTAAGGAGAACAACTATGATGGTCAGAAAATCTGCAGGCATGAGCGACCGCCATCGCAAAATCATGGAATTTCTAACAGAATTTCAGGATGAGCACGGTTATCCCCCGTCCATCCGGCAAATTGGTGAAAGCATAGATGTTGATTCCACCTCACTGGTGGATTATTACCTGAACCAATTGCAGGAGATGGGCTATATCCTGCGCGAAAAGCACGTTTCGCGCTCGATACGCATTGTCCAACCCATGCGCCAGAAACCTGTTCGGGCAATGACCCAACTTTTCAACATCCCCATCCTGGGTCCCATTGGCGCCAGCGCAGCACCCATCCCCATGCCACAAAGCGACTTCAGTCTTTACGATTCAGCAACCAAGGTAGAAATCCCTGTCAGCCTGCTGGGGCGTGAACGGCAAGAACAGCTCTTTGCCCTCGAAGTGGATGGTGACTCCATGATAGACGCCATGGTGAACGATGGAGACATCGTCATCCTGCGCCAGGCACAGGACGCCGTCAACGGTGAAATGGTCGCCGTCTGGTTGGATAGCCTGAATGCCACCACCCTCAAGTACTTCTACCGCGAAGGCAAACGCATCCGCTTGCAGCCCGCCAACCCCACCCTAAAACCCATTTATATCGGTCCTGAAGACGAGTTGCGCATCATCGGCAAAGTGGTCATGGTGATCCGCAAGGTTCAACCGCTGGCAGGCTAGTTCCTGCGGAATCTTTTCAAACAAACAACACCCCGCAGCGTATGCTGCGGGGTGTTTGTGTCAGTTGAAACCGAACTTATGCGATTTCGACGACTGCGCCAGCAGCTTCCAACTTGCTCTTGGCATCCTGGGCGGCTGCTTTCGCAACACCGGTCAGGACCTTGGAGCCAGCGGTTTCTGCCATGGTCTTGGCTTCTACCAAACCCAGGCTGGTCAATTGACGAATGACCTTGATGGTTTCAATCTTCTTGGGACCAGCATCCTTGAGGACAACATCAAATTCGGTCTTCTCTTCTTCAACGGCAGCGGGACCCGCAGCGGGACCAGCAACGGCAACAGCGGCTACAGGAGCGGCGGCGGAAACGCCCCACTTCTCTTCCAGCGCTTTCACTAATTCGGCAGCTTCCAAAACAGAAAGCTTGCTCAGTTCTTCTACTAACTTGGTTAAATCAGCCATTTCTAAACTCCTTGCCTTTCAGCAAAATAATGTATTGTTTTACAGCAGTGAGGTACGCCCTCGACTGCCCAACGAACTAGGCAGCCACCGAAGCGGAGCCTTTCTCCATATTCGCCTTGACCACTGCCGCCAAAGAACGGGCAGGTTCAGCCAATGTACGCACCAGTTTGGTGGCGGGAGCATTGAACACACCCAGAAGCTGGGCGCGCACAACGGGCAGCGGAGGCAGATCTGCCAGCGCTTTGATATCATTTGCCGCCAACAATTCAGTTCCCAGGTAACCACCCTTCACAACAAAGACTTCGTTGTTCTTGGCAGCCTCTGTGAATACCTTCGCCAACCCGGCTATATC
>DFYN01000077.1:0-3004 GCA_002383615.1 Anaerolineaceae bacterium UBA4081 | reverse complement strand
CCATCAATCTGGGGCATACCCATCTTGTTGTAGGTCATCAGGAAGATAGCCTGGCTTGCCTGAATCCACTGACCGTACTCAGCAACCATTTTTTGTTTTTCATCTTTACTGAACGCCAATGAAGTTTCACCTCCTTCCACTTTAAGATTGTCGTTATGATAACGAAAAAGCCTTTGCCTGAAATCCACAGGCAAAGACTTTTTACTCGCTGCCTAAGCAGCAGGAAGGTTATTCCTAAAAGTCTTCACCTCGGCGGGATATTAAGCCTTGTTAGGCACCAGCTTTCTTCGGTGAACCCGTCCTTGCAGACGGGACTAGACGCAATTGTAACCGATTACTCTTCTAATTTCAAGTTCTGGGCAGTGTTGGCATCAATTTTGATGCCAGGTCCCATAGTGGATGCAATGGTGATACGGCGAATGAAAATACCTTTTGCCGCAGACGGACGAGCCTTCTTCAACGCTTCCATGAAAGCAGCGAAGTTTTCATACAGTTTCTGGGCTTCAAAGGATGCCTTGCCAATAGGTACATGGATATTACCAGTCTTATCCAGACGGAATTCCACACGACCAGCGCGGGCTTCTTCAATCACACGCGGCAGGTCAGAAGGTGGAACCACTGTGCCTGCTTTCGGGTTCGGCATCAAACCACGCGGACCAAGTACGCGACCGAGTTTGCCAGCCTTGCCCATCATGTCCGGTGTGGCAATTGCCACATCAAAGTCAGTGAAACCAGCCTGGATTTTTGCAATCCATTCATCACTATCCGCCACAATGTCGGCGCCTGCCTGGGTCGCCAAAGTTGCGCCTTCACCCTGGGCAAAGACTAAAACGCGGACTGTTTTTCCCAAACCATGCGGGAGGACAACCACATCGCGCACCTGTTGGTCTGCCTGGCGTGGGTCCAAACCCATGCGTAAGTGCACCTCAATGGTTGCATCAAACTTGGTAATGCTCGTTTCCTTGACCAGATCCATCGCGGCTTTGGGGTCATAGTAAGTGGAATAATCCACTTTGGCAGCCGCTGCCGTATATTTCTTACCGTGTTTCGCCATGATAACTCCTCTGTGGTGCAATCGGGCAGGCTATAACCCACCCTCCCACAACTAGTCCACGATGGTCAAACCCATATTACGGGCTGTGCCTTCAACCTGGCGCATTGCGCCTTCGATATCGACCGAATTCATATCTTTCATCTTGATTTCGGCGATTTCGCGCACCTGGGCGCGGGTCACCTTGCCAACCTTGCTCTTGTTGGGGGTGCCAGAACCCTTATCCACGCCAGCTGCCTTCTTCAGTAGGATTGAAGCAGGGGAGGACTTGAGGATGAAGGTGAATGACCCATCGGTGTAAATGGTAATTTCCGCCGGAATGATATCGCCAACGCGTGCTTGCGTGCGCGCATTATATTCCTTACAGAATGCCATAATATTGAGACCATGTCCAGCCAATGCCGGACCGATGGGGGGTGCAGGATTGGCTTTACCAGCCGCAATCTGCAAACGAACTACTGCTTTTAACTTCTTTGCCACAACATTACTCCTTGGTGGTGATAACGGGTGATAGGGGAGCACCCTCCCACAAACAACCGCATCGGCGGCTGTTCTTTACGCTTTTTCGACCTGTAAAAAGTCCAATTCCACTGGTGTCTCGCGTCCGAAGAAATTGACCATCACACGCACTTTGGTGCGCTCAATATCAATTTCTGCCACGGTGCCGCGAAAATCATTGAACGGACCATCAATAATCCGCACGCGCTCGCCAACTTTAAACGAGACCTTGACATGCGGGGCATCTGCCTCCATCCGTTTGAGGATGGAGCGAACTTCATCCTGCCGCAGGGGGGTGGGTTGAGTGCCCATTCCCACAAAACCGGTTACACCTGGTGTGTTACGAACAACAAACCAGGACTCTTCACTTAAGATCATATTAACCAGCACGTAACCCGGGAACACATGGCGTTCAACCGTTTTACGCTTGCCGTCTTTGACTTCAATTTCTTCCTGGGTGGGAATAACCACATCAAATATGAGGTCCTTCATTCCCATGGTCTCAATCCGCTGTTCCAGGTTATGGCGGACTTTATTTTCATACCCGGAATAGCAATGGATGACATACCACAACGGCTCCGAAGACGGGTCAACCAGACCCTCTTCCTCGTCTGAAGCAGGGCGGGCACGTTCCGGTGCGCGTTGACGCGGCGATTCAACCGGCTTCGGCGCTTGAGGCTGCCCGGTTTCTTCGTTGTCTTCTTCGTTTCGGTTAAATTCGTCCAGCGTGTCCATCCTCGCTCCTAACATTATCAATCAAACGCTCAGCTACTTCCGAGCAGTTTACCGATAACGATTGTAAACACATAATCCAACCCGCCCAGTAAAACACCCATGATCACTACAACTACAATCACGATGCGGGTCAGCCGCCAGGCTTCTTTCGGAGTCGGCCAGTGCACCTTGCGCAACTCACCAATCGTCTCCCGCCACCAGCGTTGAATGCCACCCACCTTCTTTTCTTTTGCAACGGGTGCTGCAGCCTTCTTAACCGGTAGGTTGCTTTTTATGGATGTTGCTTTTGTTTTTTCCGCCACGTCATACTCCTTGTTTTACGGCTAAAGCGCCGCCTTCCAGCGGCGTAGCCGTTCTTCCGAGGCAGGCCAGGCAGGAATTGAACCCACAACATCCGCTTTTGGAGAGCGGCGCTCTGCCAATTGAGCTACTGGCCTAGATTTATCGGGCGTGGCAGTTACCCACCACGCCCGGACAATCTCGCTACTTCGTCTCGCGGTGCAGTGTATGTTTGCGGCAGCGCGGGCAGTACTTGTTGAGTTCCATACGGGTCGGATCGTTGCGGCGGTTCTTCTGAGAAGTGTAATTGCGTTCCTTACACTCACCGCATGCAAACGTGATGACCGGGCGGATATCTTTCTTCTTGGATGCCATCTTGTTTCCTCACCCGCCCCTATTCAGAGCAGGTTCTCTTTCTAGTCCAAAATCTTGGTAATGACG
>DFYN01000010.1 GCA_002383615.1 Anaerolineaceae bacterium UBA4081 | reverse complement strand
CCACCAACCGTTCAGCCGGGAAGAAAAAGAAATCGCCGGAGATATGGACGTCGCTTAGCAAACCTGCCCTGTTGACGGCAGTCACCCGGATCAATCCGCCTGGCGTTTTCAGCATTTTCTGGATGACGTATACACCTTCCGCAATCTTCACCTGCTTGGAACCAGTGCGGCGGTCGTTTGAGTACAGCCATTCCGGCGTATCCATCTCCAAAAGCAATTCATCTGCCTTATCGGTAAGCTCTTTATCTAAAACTGTTTTTTCGGTTAGATGACCGATGAGGGTGCCATATCGGCTGCTGAGATCGGCGGCTAACTCGGCGTTGGAGGGGATGCTTCCTGTTTCGCGCTGAATGGTGGTTAAGTTCTCATACATGGTCTTGTAGACCTTGTCGCGAAACTTCTCGTCTGGAACGCGCAGGCATTTGGACATCATATCGTAATTGAAGTCCTGGATAAAGTTGCCCACCAGGACGACCATATCGTCAATTTGGGCAGCGCCAGTGCCGGAAATCTTACGACCATTGGTAATTATGTCATTGACAGGTTTGTACTCAGCAGGCACGCCAAATTGGCGGAAAGTTTCAATGACCGGCTGCAGGAATATCCGGTAAAACTCGGCGATATTCGCCGGGACACCAGGATGGCTGCGGTTGATAATCACCTGGAAAAATAGCTGCTGACCGTCCAGGTAGACTGCGCCGCCGCCCACCTCGCGCCTGAATACCGGGATTTGATGCTCTCGGGTAAAATCCAGGTCAATCTCCTGTTGGGCGGCTTGATGGAAACCGATGCACACATACGGCGTAGCCGGACGAAGGATGAAGAGGGTGTCGCGTCCCAAATGGGCTGCGGCGTGATAAAGCGCCTGGCTATATTGCCAGGACACAGCGTCCAGGAAATAGTAATCCATGATGATAATTCCTTTGGTGAATACTCAAGACCATTTTTTCAATATTACGCGGGCTCTGCGGATGACTTCTGGCAGAGCGTTTGCAACAGTTGGGCTTAATTCAAGTCCAATGGATAGGTCTGCTGGTTGAATGCCAATAAGGTGTAAGTTTGGGGGAAGGTTGCCGCGCATGTCAGCCAACCCGAGCACTTCTTGAAAAGTGACCTGGTGTTGGGATAGTTTGACGCCTGCATATAGTGGTATTTCATCGCGCGCCAACTCAACCACAGTGCCTGCTGGCTTTCCGGCGTCGACCGCGTCGAGGATGAGCAAGTGGCTGCACTCTTCCACCACCATTAATAAATTCAACCCCAATACACCCCCATCCAGTAACTCATAATCGGTCTGGACCCCTAGCTGGGCGTCCAGGCGTTTTACCGCCTGGACACCCAACCCTTCGTCACAATTGAGCAAGTTGCCCAAACCGAGGACAACTTTGCGAGCCGCATTTGCCATCAGGCTCACCGGAAGCAGATATTCAAGCCGGTGGCAGTCTCACTGACTTCCTTGCCGGTGGCATCCACCATATGGATGGCACACGCCATGCATGGGTCAAATGAGTGTATGGTGCGTAGGATTTCAAGCGGCCATTCTGGTTTTTCGAGGTGCGTACCTACCAGGGAGGCTTCATACGCACCAGGTTGACCCTTATGGTCGCGCGGAGAACCGTTCCAGGTTGTTGGCACCACCATTTGGAAGTTTTCGATCTTGCCGTTGGCAATGACCACCCAATGACCCAGCGCGCCGCGCGGGGCTTCCATAAATCCAAAGCCTGAGGCGTGGCTGGGCCAGGTGGTCGGTTCCCATTTATCGCCATTGAAGGTTTTTGTGTTTCCAGCCTTTATTTCAGCTACCAGGTCATTGAAGTAGACCCGCAGCGAATCTGCAAACACTTTGGTTTCAACGGCACGGGCAGCTGTCCGACCCAGCGTTGAGAACAGGGCGCCAACCGGGACATTGAGGGTTTTCAGTACCAGGTTCACCAACCCTTGAGTTTGCTCGTGACCGCTCGCATACATAACCAAGACTCGTGCCAGGGGTCCAACTTCCATTGGAGTTTCAGCCCAGCGGGGCGCTTTGAGCCATGAGTACTTTTGCTCTACTTCCAGCAGGTCATACGGCGGTTTGGGTCCAGTGTAGTTAAATGACGTCTCACCTTGCCACGGATGGAGCCCAGCCTGGTCACCTTTGGAATAGTCATACCAGGAATGTGCCACAAATTCCTGCATCCGTGCAAAGTCGCGTGGGTCTGGCTCCTCAATGTGAGACAGGTCGCGATTGAGGATGACCGCCCGCGGCACCAGGAATTGGGATGTGTCGCTGTTATCTTCACCCGGTAATTCACCCCAGGTGAGGAAATTCCCCAACCCTTCGCCAATGCCGCCATATTCCAGATAATAGGGTGCGATTGCCAACAAGTCTGGCAGATAGACCTGGTCCACAAAGGCGATCATCTTATCAATGGAGTCGCTAATGATAGACAATCGTTCGGCGTTGAGAGCGGTGTCGCTGTCCAGGTCGATTGGCATGGGAACGCCACCCACCACGAAATTGGGGTGCGGGTTCTTGCCGCCAAAGATGGTATGGATTTTGACGGCGTCCCTCTGCCAGTCCAGCGCTTCAAGGTAGTGCGCGACAGCCAACAGGTTCACTTCCGGCGGCAATTTGTAGGCTGGGTGTCCCCAGTACGCATTGGCAAAGATTGAAAGCTGACCGCTGTCAACGATGGATTGGATCTTTTTCTGGACATCCGAGAAGTATCCCGGAGATGACAAAGGCCAGGGTGAGATGGATTGTTGGATGGAAGACGTCACGGTGGGGTCTGCTGAAAGGCAAGAAACCACATCCACCCAATCCAGGGCGTGCAGGTGATAGAAATGCATCACATGGTCATGGACGTACTGCTGCGCAATCATCAGATTGCGGATGAGGTTGGCAGCCTTGGGGATCCTGATGTCCAGCGCGTCTTCGACAGCGCGTATAGATGCAAATGCGTGCACGGTTGTGCAAACACCGCAGGCACGTTGGGTGAAAGCCCAGGCTTCGCGCGGGTCACGACCGATCAGGATTTTTTCGATGCCGCGCACCATGGTGCCAGAGGAGTATGCCTCGGTAATGGTATCGCTGCCATCCAGTGTTGCTTCAATACGTAGATGACCTTCAATGCGGGTGATGGGGTCGATTACAATTCTTTGAGCCATATTTACCTCTTATTGGTTGCGAAGCCAGGTTAGCGCATCTTCTTCGGTTTCAAAGACGCGAACTTCATGCAGATAGTAACTGAGCGGGATATCAATCACCGCCTGGTCAATATTTGCCCCAAATATTGCTGCTGTGGGCATCATTGGGCGAAACTGCCGGATATTTTCGACGCATTCTTCACCGCTGGTACCCCGCAGGTCAATTAACAGCTTGCCGTTGTAATCCAGCAAAAAGCTGGCAAGCGCGCGCACATCTTCATGAGACATGGGTCCCGTATGCTGGCAACGGAAAATACCTTTCTCAACAGGGGTAATTACGAACGCAGCCATCTTTCGCCTCCTATTCCACAAGAGCATCAGCAACCATCTGACTCAAACCAGCCACCTTGACGTCCAAGTTGAAGTGCTGGACACAATCCGTGAATTGCAGGCGGCAGTTTGAGCAGGACATTACGACAGTAGTTGCACCAATCTTTTCCATCTGGTCAATTTTCAATCCAAATGCTGCGTAGCGGATGGGGTCAGCTTCCTTGATTGCAATGACGCCGCCACCCCCACCACAGCAGATGGATTCCTCGTGGCTGGGGCTCATTTCTTTGAAGGCATCGGGCGACAACACATGCAGAATCTCGCGGGGTTCCTTGATGTGCCCACCTCGCCGTTGAATCTTGCATGCGTCATGGAAGGTCACAACGCCATCATTGAATGCGCCTTCTTTGAGTTTGATTTTTCCGGTGCGTAGATAATCGCCAATGAGCCCAACAATATGGGTGATTTCAATGCCTTTTGGGACGTCCATCAGGTTGTATGAAGTCCACCTCAAGGCATCGTAGGCATGTCCACATTCAGTCACGACAATTTTCTTTACACCCAGCTCTATGGCGCCGTCAAACACGCGTTGCAAGAACATGATGGTGCGTTCTTCATTACCCTCATAGAAGCCGAAGTTCACAACCTCGCGTGCTTTCTTGCTCAGGGTCCAATTCTCGCCAGCAGCATTCAGAATCTTGGCAATAGCGGCAATATTTTCCGGGAATTTCATGATTTCAATGGAACTGAATATCACCAGGGTATCCGCCCCTTTGACATCCATTGGCAGTTCCACTTCCCATTCATCTGCCACCCATTCCAAGCGGCTCTCGTAGACATCATCTGTCACACCCAGGGGGCTACCTTCTTCAACCTGCTTCTCAACAGCCGCCATCAGGTCAGCTGGCACCACACCCGCCTCTGAAAAACCGGATCGGACTTCGTGTATGAGCGGACCCAGTTGAATACCCATCGGACAGACCATGGAGCATTTGTTGCACATGGTGCAGGCTTCATACACAATCTTGCTAAAGTCAGCGATGTCTGTGTCGGTGATAGATTTGTCAATTCCAAGCAGGAGTTTGGCTTTGCCAACGAGCGTAAAACGCTGCTCGTAAGCCCGTTTTAGCAGCTCAATTTTCCAAACAGGCGCATATTCCGGATTGCCTGTGGCTTGATAGAAATGGCAGGCTTCAGCGCACATTCCACAACGCGTACAGGCTTCCAACTGAGATGCAACGTAACCGCCGGTTTCTTTGATAAACGTGTCAAGAACGATTTGTGATTCCATGTCCTACCTCCTTAAGGTTCAACTGCCCGTTTGCCAAAATCGGCGCCGTGTATCGCCTTGGAAAAGAAATAGAACATAAAGTGCGAAATGCGGCTGAGTGGGATCCAAATGAGGAGTACGTCCACAGCCAGCATATGCAAGCTGAATAGCGCCTCATAGCGGAACCATAAGTGATGAGTCATCATGTAGCCGGTCACCATTGGCACAAACACAATTGCCAGGTTAGCCCACTCTGCCGGACCGGTGATTAGCTTGAGGACTGGGTTGATGAGCCTGTTGATAAACAGGGTGATCATGGCGACGATGGTCACTGCTGCCATCCAGTCGACAATCGGCAGGGGCAGGGTTTTCCAACCAAAACCGAGTAGACTTTTCCAGACCAGCATGTGAGCGGTGCCCAGCACAAGAACCACGAACAAGCCCAGATGGAATAATCCGCCAGCCAGGTATATGACCGGGTTTTTCTTAAATGTATTCTTGACCCACGGGACGAAGGGCCAAATCAAGATACCCTTCAAGAAAGATATTGCAGCTCCACCAACTTTGCTGCCGCGGGCAGGCACTTTATCGACCTGCCATCCTAAAAATATGACACGAACCAGTCGATAAGCCATTCCGGCAATAAACACCAGCAGGGCTACTTGAAAGAGAGGTCCGCGCGCAAAGGCAAGTACATCTGTCCAGTTCATCACAGCCTCCTTTATTCCTTGGCTTTTGGTTCTTGCTTGTGGGATTTCTTCTGGGCATGGTTGAGGGCAGCAGCCCCCACGCCAACCACTGCGCCACCAGCAAGCGCTGCGCCGGCTGCTAGAACTGTGGGTTTATCCAGTGGTGCGGATTGCCCCTGGTAGAAACCGCCGCCATCCCAGAAGTCAGGTTCAGAGCAACCCAGGCATGGGTGTCCGGATTGGACGGGGAATGACAAACCGCCGCACCATTTCATAGACGCGCAGGCATTATACGTTGTGGGTCCTTTACATCCCAGCTTGTACAGGCACCAACCTTGTCGAGCGCCTTCGTCATCAAAAGATTCAGCAAATTTACCAGCCTCATAGAAGGGGCGGCGCAAACAGCGGTCGTGTACCGTGTTGCCATAAAAGGCAACCGGTCGATGCAGGCTGTCCAATGCAGGCAAGGTGCCAAAGACCAGGAAATGCGCCAAGACACCGGTGAAAACCTCCGGAATAGCAGGGCAACCGGGAATGTTGATGACAGGTTTATCCGTAATTAAATCCCAAACGCCTACTGCGCCAGTCGGGTTGGGTTTCGCTTTGGGTAATCCGCCAAAGGCAGCGCAATTGCCCGTGGCGATAATGGCAGCCGCGCCAGCAGCCGCTTCCTTTAGGATATCCAGCGAGCTTCTGCCGCCAATGGTGCAATAAACACCATCGTCAATCGGGGAGATGCTGCCTTCCACCACCAGGACGTATTGCCCGGCATATTTCTGCATGGCAGCCTGTTTGGCTTCTTCAACCTGGAAGCCGGCAGCAGCAGATAAGGTTTCATGATACTCGACGGTGATTTGGCTCAATACCAGGTTACCCAAGGTGGGAGATTGCGAACGGGTGAGCGCTTCGCTGCATCCAGCGCAATCTTGAAGTTCCAACCAGATGACAGGTACACGCTGTTTGGTGGAAAGTGCTTGTGCCACCAGTTGGGCGGGTTGGAAACCCTTTGCACCTTTGTATGCGGCGCCATCAGCTGAAATGGTTGGGAGCCGTGTTAAACCCAGTGCGCCAACGATGGCGCCACAGAATTTAAGAAAATCTCGTCGGGTTACTCCCTTCTGTTTCATCTCTTCATAAATCGTTTTTTCTGGCATGGGTGCCTCCTTCAAATTCATTTGTCATGGCAAAACAACATGAAAAAGGGATTATTAGGCTGATTTCTACAGTTTCCTAACAACAACGCGATGCCTTTACCTGTAAAAACCAGCCACTAACCGAAATCCGAGATGAGCGCCGCATAAGACGGCAGAGGTGTTGCTAACTACAGGAGATGTTTTCAGCCACCAATTTTGCCTGGTAAGCAGCTACACCTGCTGCACCGGTTACCAATAGCCCAACCTCGCCATCCCAATCAGATGCCTGAATTTCCGCCACCCAGCCCTCGCCGTATGGATCAGCAATGGCTATGTTTGGGTCACTGACGAGCTTGTCATTGGCACGCAAGAGGATTCCACTGATGGGGGCAGGAACAGGACCTACGAATTTGCTGCTCTCCACCGTGGCGATGCTCTTGGATTGTTTGACTTCCTGACCAATGTTCTTGGCTTTCACGGTCAGCGCTGCCAATTTACCACCGGATAGTTTGGCAGCCACAGAGGTGATCCCCACTCGTACCAAGCCGCCTCCGAGGGGTTTCGCCCAGACATGCTTTTCGACCAAATAGTACAGGTCTTCAGGTAAATTACAACCGTTTACTGTTGCCATAATTACTCCTTCAAGAATGGATATCTCAGAAAGTCAATACAGTTTTACAATCTTCTGCAATTTGCCACATGGATGCGCCGCCAACCATCTTGACGCCGTCAATCAGGTCAGAGGGCTGCAGATCATGCAGTTCGGTTGAGGCTGTGCATGCCAGGAAGGTTACGCCCGCATCAATGGCGTCTTGTATGAAATCGCTGACAGGTTTGCCACCCGCTTTTGGAACTACAGTTTCAGCCATACCCTTTTTTAAGAGCAAAGTCCCATCAATGGTGAAGAACATGACCACTTCATATTCCATCGCTGCAGCCAGGCTGGCGAAGAAAAACGGTGTGGCGCAGCGGCGTGGTGTATCCGGACCGCTGGTCATGATAATCATTACTTTATCGTCTGCCATTTGAATCTCCTGTTAGTCGTATTAGAAGGAAAGGGTAATCGCGTTCTGGCTGGCATAGCTTAGGAATGCTGCTGCCCCACCCACTTCTATGCCGTCAATCAGGTCTTCCTTTTTGATACCCATCACATCCATGGTCATCTGGCAGGCAATCATACGCACGCCACCTTCAACAGCCAATGTGAGGAGATCACTTAATTTGGCAACATTCGCATTCTTCATCCAGCCGTTCATCATACCGGTCGCCACGGCTGTCATTCCGGGTAGCATGCCAACAATGTTGGGTACAGGCATGGGCATGGATGGATTGGCAATGGGGGCAATCTGCAATTTATCGGCTTTGCCTTTTTTGATGATATCCAAACCGAAAAAGGTGAAAAATATTGCAGCTTCCATATCCAGTGCGAGGGCTGATGTTGCAAGGATGAGGGGTGGATAAGCTAAATCCATCGTACCGTGCACGGCAATTATCGCAATGCGATTGCTGGTTGGTTCAGTCATGGGATGTGCTCCTTATTTCGTTTTCTTAATGAAGAATATAAACTTGTCGCCTTCAATTTCCGAGGCGACCAATTCGTGCCCGGTTTTTTCCGTCCAGGCTTTCATGTCACTGGTGGAACCAGGGTCGGTTGCAATCATCTTGAGGACCTGACCAATTTGCAGGGCATCAACAGCCTTTTTGGTCTTCAGGATGGGCATGGGGCATGCCAGACCGCTACAATCTAAAACGTCATCGGGGGTTATTGCCATTTTCATACTCCTTGTGGGTGATTATTTCGATAGCGCAGGGTGTATCGAACTGAGTTCGGCAATGCGCTGGAATCGACTGAGTAAATCGGACCGTTCACATAAGATGGATTGGACTGTTCCGGCGACCTTGGGGGTCCATTCCCGGACTTGTTCCAACTGGCGGCGCTTTAATACCGGTATTTCTTTGGCGGCAACCTGTAAGTCGGGCTCAGGAATGCCAAACTCACTTGCCAGTTGTGTAATATGTCCCTGTTCCCTTTGTGGGTCAGGTGGGTTGAGGTAATATTGCCCTGCAATCAGCCAGGACACTTTCTTCCCCTCGACCTCAATGGGGGAGCGCATATAGCACAAACCAGCATGGCACACGTGGAAATCTGGTTGGCGTGCCGATTTGGACGCGATGCGGCACCAGGATTGCTGGCAAGCCTGTCGCCCTTTGGGGGATGCGAGAATTAATTTGCAAAAGGGATTTGAGTAAGTTGGTTGGGTGAGGGGCGTTCCCTTTAAAGTGACCGTGATGGCGCCGACACCCAGGATGCCAGCAAAAATATCCTGAATTTCTTTCACGCACCCTTCGGGAAAATCTGTGATGGATTCAACGGCTTCGTCTTCATCTGTTTTCTCGCCCAGGATACGGGCAACTTCACTTTGTGAGAATCGCCATTGATTACCCACTTTGACGCCGTTCAGGCGTCCATCAGCCAGCATGCGGTAAACCGTCATGCGGTCAATCTGAAGCAAATCCTGGAGCTGTTTGGTTGTGAGAAGTTCAGGCATAGATGTATCTTAATATATCTTAATGTTATATAAAATCATATTAGCACGCAAAAACGCAGCATGCAAGTACTTTAATGGACGAATCGGATATTTTAAGGTTGTTTAGAGGAGTATGAGAATACAATCGATGGGATTTGTTTCTACCAGGCGGTGCTGGCAAAGGAGAATCGTAAATCCCCGTGTTTTTGGCGACAGAGGTAAAGTATGAGAATTATGGGGATTAGAAAACCGGGCTTATTTGGTGGGGGATGGCGGGAGAGAAGTTCTTTGCCCGGCAATCACTTTGCCGAAG
>DFYN01000022.1:16553-18114 GCA_002383615.1 Anaerolineaceae bacterium UBA4081 | reverse complement strand
CCACTGGTGGGACTACTAGAACCATGCCTGAGTAGTTACGAATTTTCTTGCATTTTGGAACCACACAAAAACGCTTGACATTCACCTACTGTAACCGGATACTTTAATCATGATTACTCCAACCCTGCAAACCATCTTTCGCCGTCGGTCCATTCGTGTGTTCACTGACCAACCGGTGCCCCCAGAGCATATTACCACCCTCTTACAGGCAGCCATGGCAGCCCCGTCTGCCCGTAACGGCAAGCCCTGGGAGTTTGTCGTGGTCACCCAACCTGAGAAATTGGCAGAATTGCGTGCCCATTTAACCACCGGTAGTTTTACAGCGCCGCTGGTCATCTCTGTACTGGCTAACCCAGCCATAAGTGATAACCCGAACGCCAGGAAAATGTTCCCTCAGGATTGCGCCAATGCTATGGAAAACCTGATGCTGGCGGCAACCGACCTGGGGCTGGGTTCATGCTGGGTGGCGAATTATCCCAACGAGGACCGCATGGCATCTGTACGCCTCATCCTGGGCATCCCTGAGGATGTCTTCCCATTCTGTTGCGCTTATGTGGGTTACCCGGGAGAAGAAAAACCCCCGCGCACCCAATACGATGAATCTCGTATCCACTGGCAAGCCTATGACCCCCTGCGCCATGCCTGAGGTCGCCTTCCCTGAGGAAGGATACAGCCTGCGTTTGCTCACACCCGATGATCAAACGTTCATCTGGAAAATGCTGCTGGCTGCCATTTATCCGCCTGACCCGAGTTGGACGGAAGAACGCATCAGGTCTATTCAGCAGCTGGCAGGATACGCCCTTGCGTGGGGTGAACAGCCAGGTGATTTTGGATTGGCGTTGTTGGAAGGCAGCAAACCAGTCGGCGCATGCTGGGCGCGGTTTCACTCACCTGATGCGCCCGGGTATGGTTTCGTTGCGCTGGATGTGCCTGAGTTATGCATCGCACTGGCGCCAGAAGCCAGAGGCAGAGGTTTGGGAAAGGCATTATTGCAGGCTTTTTTAAGGATGGCAGAACCGAGATGCCGGGCTGTGTCGCTCAGTGTCCGACAAGATAACCCGGCGCTGCACCTCTATGAGCAGCTCGGTTTCAAGCACGTAGAAACGATCGGTGATTCATTCACAATGTGGCACGAATTTGATACTCAAGTCAGTTATCAGCTCCTATCCATCGCGGATTATGCGGACGCCGCCAGTTTATGGGATGGTATGCCCGGCATTGGGCTCTCGGATGCCGACACATTGGAGAATATCCAAAAAATGCTGGATCGTAACCCCGGGCTGAGTTACAAAGCGGAAGTGGGAGGGCAGTTGGTTGGTACCCTCTTGACCGGACACGATGGACGACGTGGGTATCTATATCACCTGGCTGTGGAACCGGGTTTCCGTAAACGAGGCATTGGACAACGCATGGTGCAATTGTCATTAACCGGGTTGGGGCGGGCAGGTATCCATAAGGCGCATATATTTGTTTATGGGGAAAATGTCGATGGGATTGCCTTCTGGCGCAAGACCGGTTGGGTTGAACGTGTGGAACTGGTCATCATGTCAGCCGATACCCC
>DFYN01000022.1:13090-16543 GCA_002383615.1 Anaerolineaceae bacterium UBA4081 | reverse complement strand
CTGGTGGTCAGGCGTTATTGGCTGCACCGGATTTATCCAAATTTCCGAGCGTCCTGCTTCATTTTGATGTTTATGATTCGGTAGGCGCTTACGACACAAACCTCACGGAAACGAACGTCACTGTTCTGGAAGATGACCAACCCATCAAGCTTTCCAATCTAACCCTTGAGAGTCCCGGGGTCAATTTTGTGGTTGCATATAACACGGGACCCACCCTGGCTAACCGATATGCAGGCAATAGCCGATTTGATTTGATGCAGGCAAAATTGCTTGAATGGGCAGCCAGCCAGCCGGAGGATACGCCTGACCGTTTCAGCCTTTCCAGCAACACCGGCATGCAGGCGGTCGAATCCCCCAACCCTATGGATTGGACGCGCGCTATGGTTGATTTCAAGCCTGACCTCTTGGCGGCAATTCCCAGCCTGACCAGTATTAATCAAGCCATGGATATGGTTAGCGCTGCCAATTCGGGACGCAAGCGGGTAATCCTGTTTATCACCCCGACTGCCTCAGATATGCAGCTCAAAGGCATTAGTGACCTGGCAGCCAGGGCAGTTCAAATGGATGTCCGCGTGCATGTCTGGCAGGTAGGTCCGGCTGACACGGCAGAAACGGAAGGCGGGCTGGCGCTGCGGAATATGGCGGAAACAACGGGTGGGAGCTACTTGACCTTCTCCGGCGCTGAATCACTACCAGATGTGGATAGCTACCTTGAACCATTACGCTACCATTACACCGCTTCCTACCGTTCCGCAATTCAGAGTAGTGGCGAGCATACGATCCAATTACAGGTTAACCAGGGTGACAGTCAACTATTAACAGCCATTCATACGGTTTCATTCACCCTCGAGCCTCCCAACCCGATGTTTATGTCACCCCCATCGCATATCACGCGTAGTTGGGTCACACCTGAGGGCGGGCAGCAAGCGCTGACGCCTGATAGTGTTGAGATTTCCTACCTGATAGAATACACAGATGGTCATCCCCGATCATTGACATCCGCCCGACTGTTTGCGGATGGAAAGTTGGTGCAAGAACGGGTGGTGCCTCCGTTTGAATCTTTCGATTGGTCCTTGACTGCCTACACTACTAGCGCTGTCCATGAACTGCAAATTGAGGTGGTGGATTCCCAGGGGCTGAAGGCGAACAGTATTCTCCTACCTGTTCAGGTGGACGTGGAAGAAGCGCCCGTCAGTATGACCCGCAAGTTTGTGAGGGATTTGACCGGGAAAGATGCACTCATCCTTGCAGTGGTTCTGGTCGGTGGAGTGGTTCTTTATACCGGCACACGCCTTGGTATTCGTGCCCTCAAATCCCGCGGACGCCTCCGTAAAAAGCCAGCGAATTCACAAGTTCAGATTGCCAATCGGCGCGGGGCATCCTGGCAGAGGTTAACTGATGGGACACCTGTACCTGCCCGGCTGGTGCGCCTGCACCCCGAAACGCTTGAACCTTTAGGTCAGGGCGATATTCCCCTATTGCAGCGGTCCATCAATCTGGGCAGTGCTGAGGTGGATGACCCTTCGGTCAGCCTGAAACATGCCCGTATCTGGGCGGATGGCGAGGGTCGTTTCATGGTTGCAGATGCAGGCTCAGTGGCTGGCACGTGGGTCAATCTGGCGCCGGTTGAGCGGGAAGGGACGCCCATGCAGCATGGAGATGTCATCAACTTTGGACGGGCAGTCTTCCGTTTTGAAGCGCTCAAGCCCGTGGAGCGCGTGATTAAAGTTGAGATAATTTAATCAACATTGTCAACAANNCTGGTTATCGCATTGCCTGATCGAGGTCAGCG
Organism: Anaerolineaceae bacterium UBA4081; assembly: GCA_002383615.1. Lineage (GTDB taxonomy): Bacteria > Chloroflexota > Anaerolineae > Anaerolineales > Anaerolineaceae > UBA4081. The sequence goes on along the minus strand of DFYN01000022.1, from coordinate 14,751 downwards.
ATGATGTCTTCCACATTTTCAATCCCCACGGATAAACGCACCAAACCATCGGTGATACCAGCCTCCAGGCGGGCTTCTTTGCCCATGGAGGCGTGGGTCATGCTGGCTGGGTGTTGGATGAGGGTATCCACGTTACCCAGACTGACAGCCAGGGTAGCTAGTTTGACGTTGTTCATCATGCGTTCCCCAGCCTTCAAGCCGCCCTTGAGGTCAAACGTGATCATACCGCCAAAACCATGCATCTGTTTCATTGCCAGGGCATGTTCAGGATGGCTTTCCAAGCCCGGGTAGTAAACCCGGTCAATGGCAGGGTGATTTTCCAGGTATTGGGCAATCTTTAAGGCGCTTGCGCAGTGGCGTTCCATGCGGATTTCAAGCGTCTTTAGCCCGATATTGGACAGCCAGCAATCAAATGGACTGGGAGAACCACCTAGAATTTTGAGCATGGTAAAGAGTTCTTTGTGAACAAAATCGGGATGCCGGCTGACAACTGAACCGCCGATCATTGTTCCATTCCCCGAGAGGTATTTGGTGGTGGAGTGAATAACCACATCACAGCCGAGTGTCAGGGGACGCTGGCAGTAAGGCGTTGCGAAGGTATTATCCACCATGACCCATGCACCGGTTTTATGAGCTAATTCAGCCACGCCTTGTAAGTCCACTAAAGCCATGGTGGGGTTAGCGGGTGTTTCGCAATACAGCATGCTGGTTTCAGGGTGTTCTTTCAGAGCCTTTTCCCATGCTGGGAGGGAGATATTATCTCCCAGGAAGACCACATTAATGCCATAACGCGGGGCAAGGTCGTTAAGCAGGTTGAAAGTTGCGCCGTAGAGCGATTTTTGAGCGATGATCGTGTCACCTGTCTTGACCCGCGCCAGGATGGCGGAGGTTACGGCTGCCATACCGGAGGTGAAAACCATGCCAGCGACAATTTCATCTACAGGTTTGTCAGGCTGCTGGCGGATTAAATCCAACCCTTCCAATATGGCATGCTTCTCAGCCAGTTGTGTCTGATTGGGATTGGACATACGTGTGTAGATGTAACCTTCCGCTTCGCCTTTGAATAAGGCAGCGCCGGTTGCCACATCTGGGAAACTGAATGTGGAGGTCTGGAAAATTGGAGAGACATGCGCATGCTTGGGATTGTCGCCTTCCGCTGCATGATTGACCAGAGTGCCGATACCCGCCTGACGGTTCAATTTATTCATTCTTCGCTCCTGAAAGGGATAAAAACACATAAAGATTATAAGGTTGGAAAGGTTTGCCTGCCAGATGAATCTGGCATGATTCGGATGGACGGTTGTAACATCTTTACAGCCCCATCCGGCGGCTGAGGGGCAGGATGGGGAAGGTAAATCAGGGAATGGGTACTTCGCTACACAGCTCTTTTGACACCCATTCATTCTTTAAACGTATTGTATAATGAATATGTCCAATGCACGTTCTGTTGGAAGAAAGGTTGATATGAACCTGTTGATGGATCCTAATGTTGCGTACCTGTTATTGGTGTTGGGCTTTGTCCTCGCCATCCTGGCTTTGTTCACGCCGGGCACAGGTATCCTTGAGGTGGGGGCGTTATTTGCGATTGTGCTGGCAGGTCTGGCGTTGTTCAACCAGTCGCTTAACTGGTGGGCGCTCGCGCTAATCCTGCTATCGGCAGT
>DFYN01000022.1:0-12987 GCA_002383615.1 Anaerolineaceae bacterium UBA4081 | reverse complement strand
CCGGTGCAAGATTTGACCCGCCTGCTCAGTATGGTAGGTGAAGCACGCACTGATATTGATCCAGATGGTACCGTGTATGTCAATGGCGAGGAGTGGAGCGCTCGCAGCCGGACACCTATTGCTGCTGGTGCACGGGTGAAAGTAACCCGTCGAAATGGTCTGGTCCTCGAGGTTGAGCCTGCCGAAGAAACTAACGCGGCGGGTTAATCCGTTTTTGAAAGGGAGACACTATGAGTAACGTAATTTATTGCCTGGTTGCGTTTGTTGCGGTGGCGGTAATTGTCTTTATTGCCACAGCCATCCGCATTGTAGCCGAGTACCAACGGCTGGTCGTATTCCGCCTGGGACGCTGCATCGGTGCACGCGGTCCTGGTTTGGTGCTGCTCATCCCGTTTGTCGACCGGGCAGTACTGGTGGATATGCGCGAGCAGGTTCGCGAAATTCCGGCGCAGACTTCCATTACCAAGGATAATGCCCCGATTTCGATTGACTTCCTGTGGTACTACAAAGTCTTTGACCCGGTCATGTCTGTGCTGCAAGTTCAGAACTTTGAAATGGCAGCCCAGGGTATTGCTATGACCACCTTGCGCTCAGTCATTGGCGGCATCCTGTTGGACACGGTGCTTTCAGAGCGCGAGCAAATCAACAACGCACTGCGTGCCCGCNNATGCCTCCGCGTGACGTGCAGGATGCCATGAACCGCCAGTTAAGCGCGGAACGTAACCGTCGTGCGGTTGTGACTGAATCCACTGGTCAGCGCGAGGCTGCCGTGAACGTAGCAGAAGGCGAGAAACAGGCAGCCATCTTACGCGCAGAAGGCGAGAAACAGGGCGCCATTTTGCGGGCAGAGGGCGAACGCGAAGCCCAGTTGCTGCGCGCTGAAGGTTACTCCAGAGCATTGGATAAGATCTTTGCGGTTGCCCAGCACGTGGATGGTCAGACCATGACCTTGCAGTACTTCGAAACACTCAAGAGCATGGCTGCCAGCCCGGCGACCAAGTACATCTTCCCGCTGGAATTTACCAGCATGATCCAGCAGTTTGTGGCTGGCAAGAAGTAAATCGCGCTCAGATTGATTTAACGACGGGCGGAGATACCTCCGCCCGTCGGATATTATCCATGGACAAATCATCCTCTCCATTCAAAATTGAGGCAGCCTCCTGGCGCGACGTAGGGGAATTGCGTACCCTTGAACAAGAATGCTTTGGTCAGGATGCCTGGCCATTCATTGAATTACTGGCAGCATTGACGTTTCCGGGGCTGGTGCGGCTGAAGGCTGTGGTGGATGGTCACCTGGTAGGCTTTGTGGGCGGAGACGCTGAGCGTGAGAATAACCTCGGGTGGATTACCACCATCGGTGTCTTTGCTGCCTGGCGGCGGCAAGGCATTGGAAGCAGCCTGCTCAATGCGGCAGAAGTTGCCATGAATCAACCCAAAGTCCGATTGTGCGTGCGTAAATCTAATGCAGGCGCCGTTGACCTCTACTTGCGGGAGGGTTACAAGCCCGTAGACCTCTGGAAGAGTTATTACGTCGGTGGGGAAGATGCGCTGGTGATGGAAAAAGTTCGGGATTGACGTAGGCACATCCAAGAGACAGAGGCGGATTGGCAGAGCCAGTCCGTTTTTGATTCACGCATGGGAAGGGCATACGCTGCCTGCCTGAACGTGGTAGAATCCAGTTAGAATTCTCTGGAGGTAGTGACATGGAAACAAAAACTGGGACTTTTGAAGTGAAGAAAGGGCTCGCCCAGATGCTTAAAGGCGGCGTGATTATGGATGTAGTGACACCAGAACACGCCCGTATCGCGGAAGATGCCGGCGCCTGTGCAGTAATGGCTCTGGAGCGTGTCCCTGCGGATATTCGCGCCGACGGTGGTGTGGCTCGCATGAGTGACCCGGACCTCATCCTCAAGATTATGGACACGGTAACGATTCCAGTTATGGCAAAATGCCGAATTGGTCATTTTGTGGAAGCACAAATATTGGAATCTATCGGGGTCGATTACATTGATGAATCCGAAGTGCTGACCCCCGCGGATGAGTCACATCACATCAACAAACACCAATTTAATGTACCTTTTGTGTGCGGCTGCCGAAATCTGGGTGAAGCCATGCGCCGGGTTGGCGAAGGCGCTGCCATGATTCGGACCAAGGGTGAAGCAGGAACAGGNNGATGTCGTTGAAGCCGTTCGGCATGCCCGTACGGTGCTGGGTGAGATTCGCCGATTGCAAAATATGCCTGAAGAAGAAGTGATGGCATTCGCCAAGGAGATTGGCGCTCCCTATCATATACTGATGGAAACACGTACCCTGGGTCGAATGCCAGTGGTCAACTTTGCAGCGGGCGGCATTGCTACGCCTGCAGATGCAGCCCTGATGATGCAATTAGGTGTGGACGGCGTGTTTGTGGGTTCGGGCATCTTCAAGTCTGGTGACCCTGCCAAACGCGCTGCAGCGATTGTTAAAGCGGTCACCCATTACCAGGATGCAGCCATTTTGGCAGAAGTAAGCCGCAACCTGGGCGAACCCATGGTTGGACGCCAGATTTCCACCATGCCGGATGATGACAAGATAGCCGGTCGCGGCTGGTAAACGCAGGATGACCAAATGCGGATAGGTGTGCTTGCCCTGCAGGGCGACTTTGCAGAACACGAAACCATGCTGCGCACTCTGGGCGCTGAAGTGGTGCAGGTGCGCCTGCCCAAACACCTGGAGGGTCTGCAGGGATTAATTATGCCAGGTGGAGAATCAACCACTATTGGAAAACTGGCTGAGGATTTTGGGTTAATGGACCCCTTGCGGGACTTTGGGCAGAAACATGCCATCTGGGGAACCTGTGCAGGTGCAATCTTCCTGTCTAAAGATATCCATCGCAAGCAGCCATTACTGGGTCTGATGGACATCGTGGTTAGCCGTAATGCTTTTGGTAGACAAATTGATTCCTTTGAAGCAGAAATGGAAGCACCGTTCTTGACACATGCTGGCGAAGAGGCAAAACAATTCCATGCAGTGTTTATCCGCGCTCCACTGATTGAATCAGTCGGCGCTGAAGCCAGTGTGCTGATGAGTTTGCCGGATGGACGCATTGTGGCGGCTCGCCAGGGGCGGCTGCTGGCAACTTCCTTCCACCCTGAGTTGACAGGCGACACACGTTTCCATCGCTATTTCATGGAGTTGGCTCGATAGACGTTCGTCCGTTTGCACCTCTGGATACCATTTCACTGCTACGTTGGCATAACCGCGTCGTGAGTTTTGACCCCGGCATTTTGCTTACACGGGGGAACCCTGCAAGCCCGATGGCGCTGTTATCGCAATTTCGGCGTGGAGAAACTTCGCGAATGTGGGTTGTGGAAGAGGATCAGGCTGGGTTACCGCTGATCGGTCAGGCATACATCACCCCTCAAAGCCACACAGCCCGTCTAAACTTCCTGCTGCCTGAGGCGGCATCCTTAACCGGGCAGCTGCCGGCGATGTTGGATATCTTGATATCTGATACGGCGAAACTGGGAGCTCGGCAATTATTGGCAAGCGTACCCAACAATCACATCCTGTTTGAGGGATTGCGGCGGGCAGGTTTTAGTGTGTGTGGTTCGCACACGATTTGGAAGATAAGGCAATCAGAGCTGGGTTGGGCGGCAGGCGAGTGGGAGACTTCACTTCCCACTGACGAGATCGGCATCCGCAACCTGGCATCAGCGGTGACTCCGACTCAATTACTGGCAGCTGACCCATTGCCTGAGAGCCCGTTGACAGGTTGGGTTACCCGGTTGCGTGGAGAAGTCCGCGCGTACGCTTCCGCGAGGACCGGATCTACGGGCATATTTCTTACCTTACTGGTCCATCCTGAATTGCGGCAGGTTGATGCCCGCTTGAAAGATCTGTTGCTGATGTTGCAACCCGGGGACAGACCCGTATATATCGCCATCGGACCGCACATGGAATGGGTCGCTCGCGCTTTGGAGCGATTAGGTGCGCAGGCAGGTGACGAAATGGCAATCCTGGTGCGGTATATGGCGGTCATGGAACGTACGCCAGCCCTCCGGCAAGCTTTGAATCAGGGGACAAAAAGCACGATTCCCCTCATCAGGAATACATAATTATCATTTTGTGAGAGAATGCAAGTATGACACAACGAAGAATTACCGATGATTTGCAGGCTTTACTGGATGTGTTGCCGCCCGAGATTGCCTCGGCTGTGGTGGCGCTGAATAATAGTGATAACCTAATTGAAATAATAATGGACCTGGGACGGGTTCCCATGGCGCGTTTTGTGGAGCGGGAAGTACCCCTTAGCAAAACTGAGGTGGACCATGCTGCCATCCAATTTGTGGTTGAGCGTATTGGGGATGTAGATGCGGATAACCGGGCTGGCTTGGAGCGCACCCTGCACCGCATCAGCGCCATCCGTAACCGCCGCGGGCATATCGTCGGTCTTACCTGTCGGGTGGGGAGGGCAGTGTACGGGACGATAGATATCATCCAGGACTTGATTGATTCTGGAAAAAGCATCCTGCTGCTTGGCAAACCAGGCGTTGGTAAGACGACTATTTTGCGAGAAGCAGCGCGAATGCTGGCAGAAACCAAGCGGGTCATCATTGTGGACACCTCCAACGAAATTGGTGGCGACGGGGATGTGCCCCATCCGGCTGTGGGCAGGGCTCGCCGCATGCAGGTGGCGACCCCATCGCTGCAGCACGAGGTGATGATTGAAGCCGTTGAAAATCACAACCCTGAAGTGATTGTGATTGACGAAATAGGTCGTGAATTGGAAGCGCTGGCAGCCCGGACGATTGCCGAACGAGGTGTTCAGTTGGTGGCAACAGCGCACGGGCGCACGCTGGAGAACCTGCTGCTCAACCCGACCTTGAGCGACCTGATTGGCGGTATTGAATCGGTTACTTTATCAGATGAAGAAGCACGCAGGCGTGGTACACAAAAGGTGGTATTGGAGCGGCGCTCACCGCCTACGTTCGACGTGCTGATTGAAATCCAGGAGCGCGACTTGCTGGTCGTCCACACGGATGTGGCAGCTTCTGTCGATGCGCTGGTGCGGTCCATGCCTCTGTTCCCGGAAATTCGGTCGCGAACACCGGAAGGCGAAATCAAGATTGAAAAGCCGGCGGCTCCAAAACAACGGGGTAATGTTCAGGGAACCCGCCGATCGTACGGCAACGGAACAGCATTGCCTACGAATGACCGCAGGCGCCCGGGTGAAAGACGCCCCATGACCACGGATGAAAGCATTCCCCAATTCGAGAGTGATTCACGCTTGCCCGGCAGCCTGGACCCAGACTCTCCATTGATGTCCCTGCAACCCATCCGAATTTTCCCATACGGGGTTGCCCGCAGCCGACTGCTGCAAGCTGCCAAGCGACTGGGAGTGCCGGTGATGGTGGCGCGCGAATTGGAAGAAGCGGATGTGATGATGACCTTGCGGACGCACTACCGCGCCCGGCAAACATCCATTGTGGACGCTGAAGAACAGCACATGCCAATTTACGTGTTACGAGCNNGTCATGAACGGTCAACGCTATGCCGACCTGCCGGCAGCCTCCGCAACCATTCGGCGAATGCAGCACGAGATGGCACGTCAGGCACAACTGACCTCGCAATCTTTTGGCAAAGACCCGCATCGGCGGGTAAGGATTTATAGAGATTAGTATATGGAAAGCAGTGANNCATGTTCATTACCCTGGAAGGACCGGAAGGGAGCGGGAAGAGTTCTCAAATTCCCAGCCTGGCTGCTTTTTTGCGAGAGCGGGGTCACGCAGTACTGACAACTCGTGAGCCGGGCGGCACGGTTATTGGCGACCAGGTGCGCCAGGTTCTGATGCGCATGGAGAACACTGCCATGAATCCGCGTACTGAGACGCTGCTGTTTTGTGCTGCTCGTGCGCAATTTGTCGAGGAAGTGGTGCGCCCCCACCTGGCAGCCGGTGAAGTGGTGATCAGCGACCGATATGCCGATTCCACCCTTGCCTACCAGGGATACGGGCATGGCAACTCGCTCGAAGCTTTGCGAGCCCTGCTGGCTTTTGCCACTGGCGGCTTACAGCCGGACTTGACCTTGCTGCTGGATGTGGATCCCGAAATTGGATTGAGCCGGCGAAAAATCAGCGGTGGTGAGTGGAATAGACTGGATGCATATGAAGTAGCCTTTCACTGCCGGGTGCGGGATGGCTATCTGGAACTTGCACGCCAGGAGCCGCAACGCTGGCGGGTGATTGATGCAAGCCAACCGTCGGAAGTGGTACAATCAGCCTTACGTCAGGCGGTCCTTGCGGCACTACCGCATCCTAACGCCTGAGATTATTTGTAGGGAAAAGGACATAACATGCGAAAACTTAGTTTATCACTGGTTGTGTTGGCGGCAATCTTATTGACCGCCTGCAAAACAGCCAGCCCCACCCCAGAAGCGACCGCTGCACCCACCCAGGTTGTAACAGATAACGCAGCGGCTGCTCCAACCTCCTTGCCGTCCAAGATTCCGGCGGATTGCACGGTCTCTCCGGTGCTGCCAGCGCCCGACCCTGCTTTTGTCGCTTCCCTTCCCCCCGTAACTGAGCAGGATTGGATGCTGGGACCTGCCAGCGCGCAAGTGACGCTGATTGAGTATACGGATTATCAATGACCATACTGCGCACAGCTTGCGCCCGTGTTGGCGCAACTCTCTGAAGCATACCCGAACGAAGTCCGCATTGTCATCCGCGACCTACCCCTTAATAGCATCCATGATAAAGCCAGCCTGGCAGCCCAGGCAACGCATGCTGCCGGTATTCAGGGTAAATTCATGGAAGTTCACGATGCCCTGTATGAAAAACAGGCAGAGTGGTCACAAAAGACGGTGGACGATTTCAAACTCTACCTGTCAGAGCTGGCAGGGGAATTGGGTTTGGACGTCGCCCAATTTGAGAGTGATTTGACCAGTGATGCTGTGGTTAAGATTGTCAATGATAGTATCGCTGCTTACGAAAAGACCGGTTTGGAGTTCTCCACACCCAACTTGATTATCAATTACCTGCCCTATGGTGGTCGCAATGACCTGGAAAGCCTTAAGGGTCTGGTCAAGTTGATGGAATTACCGGCGCGTGGTTTTACTGCTTGTCCGCCAACTATCATTGAACCCGGTAAAACTTATGAAGCGACATTGAAGACCACCAAGGGCGATATCGTCATTGAACTGTTTGCCGATAAAGCGCCGACAACCGTCAATTCCTTCATATATCTCGCGCAGCAGGGTTGGTTTGATAACGTCCCCTTCCACCGCGTCATTGCTGGATTTGTGGCTCAAACAGGCGACCCCTCCGGTACCGGCTTAGGCAGCCCTGGTTTCAATTACGGAGTCGAAATTCAGCCTGACCTCGGTTTTGACAAAGCGGGTATGGTTGGCATGGCACGCGGCGGCGACCCTGCCTCTAACGGTTCCCAGTTCTTTATCACCCTGGATGCAGTTACTGACCTGAACGGACAATACACCGTATTTGGACAGGTTACCTCCGGGATGGATGTGGTAGCAAAGTTGACCCTGCGTGATGCTCAACGTGATCCAGAATTGGCACTGGCAGATGAGATTATCTCGGTAACCATAACGGAAAAATAAAGATGGAAGTGAGCGCAGCCCGAAAGTCCGATTGGTTAAGTGTTGCCCAGCTGGCAGTCAGTTCGATGGGTGTCCTTAGCCTGCTCCTGGCGGCTTTTGGGCTGCTGACTTTTGCAGTGGTCAAGGGGATTACTGAAACCAGTTTGCCTGAGAATATGCACTCAATCATGGCAACCAGCCTGGCTTGTCTGCTGTTTGCAGGGCTACTTATCCCCTCGGTTGTATATTCACTCCGCCGCTTACTGGATAAACCGTCCAGTGGGATGATGGTGATGAATATACGGGTCGCCAGCCTGGCAATGATTGCATTTCCATTGGCAGTGGCGGTTGGTAGTTATCTCTCCACTCAGTCCCTCGCATGGCTTTTCCTGCCGCCTGTGCAGCTTGCGGCAGTTGCCCTGCCGTTGTGGGGGATTGTGGCTTTTGCAAGCCATCGCCTGCCTGCCGGTTCAAAGCAACGCCAGTGGGGGTTGCTCGCGTTTAGTTTGTTGATATCGCCAGTTTTCATCCTGATGGTGGAGTTGGTGATGATTACCTTGGCGATTGCGTTGGTAGCCGTGTGGGTAGGGCAGCAACCCGACCTGACCATGCGGTTTCAAGTCCTGTTCCAAGCGCTCTCCACAGCAGAACCAGACTTGGAGCGGGTGATGACGCTGGTTAAGCCATTGCTTAATGAGCCGATCCTGGCATTCACCGGTCTGGCATTAGTTTGTGTGCTGGTTCCCCTCGTTGAAGAAGCGTTGAAATCCATGGCGCTTTGGATGGTGGCTAAACGCCCGCTCACGCCTGCTCAGGGTTTCATCGGCGGAATGATTTGCGGCGCCGGGTTTGCCCTGCTGGAAAGCCTGGGTAACCTGGCTGCTCCGGTTGGAGAAAACTGGTTGGTGTTGATTCTGGGTAGGTTTGGAACGGGAATCTTGCACATTGGCACCACCGGGTTAATGGGTTGGGCGCTGGCGCAAGCCTGGCAAAAAAGCGGAAGTTGGGTAAAACTTGGCGGCGTGTATCTGGCGGCGGTGGTTATTCATGGTGTGTGGAATTTCTTCGGATTATTGATGGGATTCGGTCCCTTGTTGGGCGGTACACCACTCACGTTACCGGGCATGCTCCAGCCTATGGCAAATATTGCTCCTATCGTTTTGATAGGTCTGGCAGCGCTGCTTTTAGCAGTGATGACATGGACTAATTTCCACCTGCGCTCTGCGGCGCATGCGGATGACATTAAACTTCAATTGGATTAAAGGTTATGGAACTGATTACAACGATTCTTGAATGGGTTTTACATCTGGATGCGCATCTGGCGCAAATCATCCAACAGTTTGGCGGTTGGACCTATGGCATCTTATTCTTTGTCATATTCATGGAAACCGGTTTTGTGGTGACGCCATTTTTACCGGGGGATTCGCTCCTCTTTGCAGCTGGCGCACTGGCAGCTTCGACGGGCGCATTTGATATGGTCTTCTTGTTTGTGCTGATGTTCATCGCTGCTTTTGCTGGAGATAGCGTTAATTACTGGATTGGTCACACTGTTGGTCCCAAGGCTTTCACTGGAACCTCTAAGTTATTCAAGAAAGAATACCTGGAACGCACTCAGGCGTTTTATGAGAAGCACGGCGGGAAGACTATCCTGCTGGCACGCTTTATCCCCATCATCCGTACCTTCGCACCTTTTGTGGCAGGTATTGGAAAAATGCGTTACGGGTATTTCATCACCTATAATATCGTGGGCGGTTTTCTGTGGACTGGCTTATTCCTGTTTGGCGGTTACTTTTTTGGCAACCTGCCATTTGTCAACGATAACTTCTCGTTCGTGGTGATTGCCATCATCCTCATTTCATTAATCCCGGCAGTGGTCGAAGTGTTGCGTAATCGTAAGCCGGCTGTGAAAATCGAGAGTGAAACGCCGATAGAATAGTACGTATCGGCTAAGGATTTGAAGGGTTAATTTTGTATCCGTCAGTCAGGAACCATTGACCATCATGTGGTAGCCATAGAAGGTGGACATGAAAAGAATTCAACTCCAGAAGCTCATCCGATTATTGATGCGAAACCTCACACGAACGACGTTTGAGGGTGCCCAGTACATACCTGCCAGTGGTCCGCTCATTATTGCGACCAATCACCTCAGCCGCATCGACATTCCCGTCCTGTTCATCAATCCGGTCCGTCCGGATTTAACTGCACTGGTGACCACCAAGTATAAGGCATATCCGCTAATCAAATGGTTTGTCCACAGTGCTGAAGGGGTCTGGTTGGATCGTGAGACAGCAGATTTTACTGCCTTCCGGACGGCTGCGGATAAGTTGAAGCAGGGCGTGGCGATGGGTATTTCACCGGAAGGCACGCGCAGTAAGGATGGCGGTCTGCTTCCCGGCAAGCCTGGAACGGTGTTGCTGGCGCTCAAATCCAATGCACCTATTGTCCCGGTGGGTTTGGTGGGAACGGAAACGGCGACCTATAAACTGAAACACTTCAAACGCCCTGAAATTCACGCGCGCTTCGGTCCGGCGTTCAGCATCCCTGAGTTGTCTCGTGAGCATCGGGAAGCAGAGTTAAAATATTGGACAGACGAAATTATGTGCCGTATAGCGGTCTTACTGCCGCCTGCTTACCGGGGTGTATATACAGACCATCCCCGGGTCAAGGCATTGCTAAACGAAAATATCGCAGGTTACACGTTTGAGTAGATATTACTGAATAAATAAACCGCCCTTGAGGGCGGTTTAAATTATCTTTGGAGTCGTTGGACTATTTACCGAGGGAATCAAGCGCATGGCGGAAGATAGATTGGTCCGCATCTTTCAACGAGTCCAATGCAGCCTGGGTCTTGTGGTCCAATTTGGAAGTGGATTCACGCAGAAGGGTTTCTTCCTGTCCCTGCGGTGCTTCTGAGGTTAAACTATCCAAACTTTTCTTCAGATCGGATAATTTTTCAGGATCTTTATCGGGGATTTTTGGAATTGTCATGTCATGTTCTCCTTTCAAGAGGATTCTAATTTAAGAATAACAGATGATTATAAGAATGGTGTATGAATCATTAACTCATANNGTTCATCAAATTTCGTTTATACTATTTGCATGCCTAGACTAACCAAAATCCCGCGTAAATGTTTGGACCTTATCATTCCTATATATAATGAAGAAGATGCCCTGACAGGGTTTCATACTCAACTGTGCGGTGTTGTCGATGCCTTGGCTTACGACCTGCGAATCATCTATGTGAACGATGGCTCCAGCGACCGGACATCCGAGAAGTTGGAAGCGCTTGCGGCGGCTGACGAACGCGTTATGGTATTGGAATTAAGCCGAAACTTCGGGCACCAGGCGGCGCTGACAGCTGGTTTGGATGCGGCGAATGCGGATTACGTCATTACACTGGATGGCGATGGCGAACACCCGCCTGCCCTTATCCCGGAGATGTTGCGGTTGGCTGAGAGCGGTGTGGAAGTTGTGCTGACGCAGCGCGCAGATGCACAGCAGGGTAGCGCTTTTAAACACATCACCTCGTCACTCTTTTATAAGCTGATTAACTGGATTGGGGACACCCGCATTATTCCTGGCAGCGCTGATTTTCGCTTGATGGACCGCAAGGTGGTGAATGCCATTAAGGGCATGCGTGAGTATCACCGTTTCTTGCGCGGCATGGTTTCTTGGATGGGTTACCGAACGGTTATTTTGCCTTACCTTCCACCGCAGCGTTTGGCTGGCACATCCAAGTATTCATTCAAGAAAATGCTCAAACTTGCCATGGATGCCGTTTTTTCATTTTCGCTGACGCCCATGTATATCGGTATGGGTGTGGGGGTGACCTTCTTCTTGTTGGCTTTGGCAGAAGTGATCTATGTCCTGAGCTTCTGGCTGACGGGTAACCAGTCCAGCCTGGAACCCGGTTGGTCCTCCCTGATGTTTATGCTTCTAATTGTGGGTGGCAGCTTGATGATAATGCTGGGTGTGGTAGGGATTTATCTGGCGTACATCTTCCAGCAGGTTAAATGGCGCCCAATTTACTTAGTTCGCCGGGTTCTNNAATCCCCGCGACACACCATCCTCCCAAGAATGAAACAAAGGTTATCCATTTTCCTCCGCTGGCTGCGCGGACCAGCCTGTGTGCCCCTGGTATTATTGGGGTTGGGAATCCTCAGTTATGGCTTACTGGCGCCCCGCCTGGGGTTNNTATTGGGACGATTATCCGCTGACCTGGATTCGCGTAACATATGGGAACGCTGGATTAGCGCGTTATTTTTCCACCAATCGTCCTGTCTGGGGACTTTTATTTCAGGCAACCGCCTGGATGTTGGGTGAAGACCCGTTGCGAACCCAACTATTTGGTTTGTTCTGGCGCTGGGTTGCAGCAGTATCATTTTGGCAGTTGGTACGGACAGTTTGGACTGAGCGGCGGAATTTGGCTGCCTGGTCGGCTGCTGCTTTTATGGTATTCCCGGCATTCTCCCAACAGTTTATCGGTCTGGTCTATGGACATTTCTTTATCGTCCTGACGGCATTCTTCCTGTCCCTGTGGATGTCAGTCAGGGCGGCTCAAGCCAAAAGTCATAAATGGATATGGACTGTGAGCGCGCTGCTGCTTTCGGCGGTCAACCTGTTGATGATGGAATACTTTTTCTTGCTGGAACTTATCCGTCCTCTATTGCTGTGGCTGACAAATGACAACGAGACGGATGCCCGACTACGCAGGCAGCGAACCATGAGATCCAGCCTGCCATATCTGCTATTATTCCTTGGAGCGGTGATTTGGCGGGCGTTCTTCTTTACCTATCAAACCCAAAACTATGAAGTGAGTCTTCTGGCTCAGTTAATGGCAGCGCCTTGGCTCACGCTGCAAGCCCTGGTGGGTAATATTGGCGAATCGCTTTGGAATAGTGCGCTGGGCGGTTGGCTGTTAGGCTTTCGCATGCCTGATCCGGCTGTGTTGGGGCAGCGAACAATGGTCTTGTGGGGTGCAGCCATTGCGGCGGGAGCGATTTTAACTGGCTGGTTGGCATTTGCCCTAAAAGATGAAACTCAAAACGGGTCAAAACACAGCACTCCCCTTTGGATGATGATGACCGGTCTCGTCTTGCTCGTCCTGGCTGGTCCGCCTTTCTGGTTGACTAACCTGCCCGTGGAGTTGCATTTTCCAGTAGACCGTTTCACCCTGGCATTTGCGCCAGGAGCCTGCCTGCTGTTGGCAGGGTTGCTGGGCTTGATTAACCGCTGGCGCTGGCTGCCACGCTTGATGTTAACCATTCTTATCGCTCTGGCGGTTGGGGTGCAGGTTCAGAATGCGAGCGCTTATCGCCGTGAGTGGGATGACCAACAAGCGCTCTTCTGGCAGATGGCTTGGCGCATGCCACAACTCAAACCCGGCACGATTGTCATTTCCAATGATT
>DFYN01000040.1 GCA_002383615.1 Anaerolineaceae bacterium UBA4081 | reverse complement strand
GGATAGAGCACTTCCCTCCTAAGGAAGGGGCCGGTCGTTCGAATCGACTCGGGGACGCCAATCAAAACAAGCACCTACAGCGAACTGGCTGCTGGTGCTTGTTCTTTATTTCTAAAATAGTTGTACTTTAGTTGTACTTTTGCCGCTTGCTACCGTCCCCCAAAAACTGCTGACTTTTCCTGAAATGACTTCGCCATGAATACGCAGGGCCAAGCTCAAAACACCTAACTTTTACTAACATTCCAGCGCTTACTGTTAAGCTCCGTTAAGGCGTCAGGGCGAGCCTGAAAAATGGTGACAAATGCTGACATATTAGCAATGGATAGCAACGGCTATGCTATGAAAAACGGAAGAAAAAAGGAGAACTATCTGCAAGTTGTGTGATAGTGCCCCTCCCGTGCATGCCATTTCATTGATAATAATGTTCTGCAACAGTTACAACACTTACAACAGAATGAGACCACGAAAGCCTATAGTGTTGTAAATGTTGTAACTGTTGTACCATCGCTAACGCTCAAATACTGCTGGATTCACATGATAGACCACAGAGGCCATCCCCTTCCCGGATGCGGACCTGATTTTTTCAGGTTCTGACACGATGTAGCGTTTAGCTAGAGAGCCAAGCGCTTTTTCCAACCGGTCAACTTCACGAAAACGGGTCAACTCCTGCTGAGCATCCCGACGTCTAAAGGTTAATGCACCCTTTTCCAGAATCCAGCGATACACATGTTTGGCGTCGTTCTGTGAAGTACCGCCATCGATCAGATCAAAGGCCGCCTTTGCATGGGGAATCAGCAATTCAGACAGCGCAAGGGCCTTGCGCATGGTCATTTCGTTGATGGTGGTGGCTGCCTCCCCCTGTTCGACCACGGCCATAAGTCCTGCTACACGCAATGCCGCACCAGCCAGCTTGCCAGCCCAGTCCTGGATCGGCTCCAAATCCTTCCCGTCACCCATTCGGGCCTCCAAAAACGCGAAGAACTCTTCCCAAGCCTGCATGGCACCAGGATCAAGGGTGAGCGTCCGAGCGCACTGTTTACCCTGATCATTCAAGAGTGGGGGTATATTCAACAGACAGCGTATGCCCTCCTGGTAGGCGGACTTAACCGTCTGAGGAATCGGTATCGACCCAGCCGTTCGAGTGCCTATGTTTGAGGCTGGTAGACAGAAAAGAAATCGCGCCAGACATCCGTTGCCCCTAAAGGACGTTTCAGACAGACTACGAATAATGTCCGGTTGAATACAGAGGCCAAAGGTCAGGGCTGGTTCGTCCAGGTAGGCCATTCGTCCTTGGCGGTCAACTCGGACGGCGCTTCCGGCATGACCTTTTAGAAAAATGTCGATGTTGGCCTTACCGCCACTGTAGAGACCGGCCATGATGGAGAAGATACCCCCCTCATCGGCAAACAGCGCCATGCGCTCGCCCTGTTCCATCATCAGGTCCTGCAGGCGCTCCGGTGTCACGTCAGCCGTGAACACACGGGGGGCGTATAGTATGGCAGGCAACTCCTCCTGAATCCGCGCAGCTTCTTCTATCAAGGCGATACGATCATTTGCGCTGTCGGTTTTAGCGGCTTTCGACTGCATCAATTTTATACGATCCTCTAGTATCGAACGGGCCACCGCCACCCGTGACCGCTCTCCTTTGCCAAGATCCGCTTGCTCCTTTTCCCATGCTGAAAGCGGTCCGGTAAAGGCATTGACCACGGCAGTTTTACGGCTGGCTGGCGGCAGTGCGGTGACCGTCCATAACGCCAACGGCTCGACATGCTCCGGTGTCCTGGCCACCTGAAAACGCTTCTGGACACATGCCGCTATGACAGGCAGGGCCATCATCACTGACATGGCTGGTGGTGTTTGGGTGTTGGCGGCTACCGCCCCGGCATAATCACCGAGCCATCCAGGTAGCAGTGACGTTGGAATATCCGGAGTTTGCGTTTCACCAAACAGCACAGGCTGGGGCCAGAGATCGGCAGCACCTGATAAAGCACCAGTCCGCGAGATTGCCGTCTCTATCTGACGCCTAACTTCTGCAATGCCCAGCTCACAATGGAGATCGTTGGCGTCGCTCCCGGCACTACCGTCTGGAAGTGACGGCTTGAAAAGCAAGGCATTGACAGAACGTGCCGCCTCCAGGGCCGCCTGTTCTCCGTTGCCAATATCAGAGACAATCATGGTTCTGGCTTTGGGATACTTCTGATGGATCAGTTCCGCCACTGCCTTAATGTTACCGCAGGATAATGCTGCAATCCCCACGTTGCCGGTTGCCATGCTGTAGGTCAGCATTGTTGCAGCACCTTCCCCAATACCAAAGGTAAGGCCACTACCATCTCCGTCTGGCAACTTACCAGTAGCCCAAAAACATCCGCGCTTCTGGCCATCAGCGAGACCGGCTTTGAGGCCAGTCTCGTCAATCATCTCAATGCTGCTGATGCCCTTGTCACCACGTACCGGGATAATCTGAACCATACCTCCGGAGAACTGCTTTCCCTTAGCCTTCGGGTGGTAACCAATAAGCTCCACAAGTGTATCAAGTGGAATCTCGCGGATGGTGTCAGTCGGCTCTACCTGTTTCCGTTGCCAATACAGCGAGGCAACCGGTGGTGCTGAAACTTTCCATACTTCAACGGCAAGTGCTGCGGCCTTCTGCCGTGCATCGTCAAGCGCACGTTCAGCTTTCTCCCGCTCCTCTTTTGCCCTACGCCTACGCTCTCCTGCCTCGGCTGGAGTAAGTGGCTGATCACTTGATGTCCAAAATAGACGGGTGTCGTCGGTGATGTGGTTCCAAACCTGACCACCCTCACCATCAGGAAAGAGCCTGATCCGGCCTGCGCCATTGCGGGTTGTTTTACCAACGACATCCAGCTGATAAAACTTACCGTCTGTGGGGACTGTACGGAACATCACGCTGACCTCATTGCAGGCGTTTTCTGCTGCGGTGTGAAGGTCGCAATTCATAGGGCAACCTCCCGCCGTGTGCGCTCAACTTCCTTGATGTAGCGGTACAAAGTATTACGCCAGGTAGCCAAACGCTTAACCGGCGCAAGCAGTTCTCCGGTGGCATACCGCTGGGCAATCAGCCTGATCTCGTCACTGGCTGAAAACACAATCTCTACCAAGTCTCCTGGGCTGCGTCCGGGAAATAGCACTGGGCGTATCTCGGTAAGGGTCATAATGGCTGATGAGAGGTCAATATCAGTTGTTTTGATGTAATCTGGTCTCATAATGGCTACACCCCCGTCTTGATCTTGGGATGTCTGCCGCGTTTTGCGCCTGGGGCTACAGAAACAGGCTCGTACTGCATCTTTGCCAGTTCATCAAGCCAACAGTCTACAGCCTCTTCATCCCATACAACGGAATTTGCGCCAAGGTTGATAGGCTTAGGAAAGCCACGATCACGCATGTCACGATGGATACTTGCCCGTGACCTGCCGCCTAGTTTTTCGGACAATGCCGGGAACTTCAGAAATTTTCTTGCCATAGCTTATACCTCTACTGATGTATTCCACTCGCGAAATGGTAGCTTTATGATAATCGCTGAAGTGTAAAAATCAATAGTGATTACAAGATGTTATGTTTTTTTGCGGTCCGTTTTAGGTCCGTTTTAGGCCGGTTTTAGGTCGGTTTTAGAAAAATAAAACGCCGCAGAGAAACAAGCTCTACGGCGTGGTTTTTTTAGATATTTATGGTGGATTATGTCGTTGGTTTTGCCCTTAGGGTCATATCTCTATATACCTTCGCGCCTAAGCGGTATTCAAAAGACTTTTTCACCTGCTTGTAACTAAGTGGCTCAGCTCCTTTTTTGGTTCTGAGCGTCAAATATATATCCGGCGATGTCATCACATCAACCACCTCATATTTTTCATCGCCTTTTCGGTTCGCGGTTCCTGGTTTTACGCTCTCCATCAGGTTGTCAATGGTATTAGGTTTTTTTTTGTGTTTCGTCCAATACTCATGCAGGGCATCATCCATAAAAGTGCTTCTGGCGCTTCGGCGGTTTGTTGTATCAGGCGCTTTTAGGTTGTCTCTCTTTTGTTTTTTTGTAGCATTAACGGCTTGTTCTCTAGACGATTCTTTCTGCCCAGCAACAACAATGGGCTTTTGTTCTGGTAGACGGTGGGGAGTTATGGAGAATACGTCAAAACCTTCATAGGCAAGGATAAGCAAGTCGTCTGGAACAGCTCTGTCCTGTTTGATTTGGAATGCTTGTTGGTAAAACTCAAAAGCCTCAAAGTCGTTTCTGGTTACGAATACGCCACTTGGCAACAGTTTGAGTTGTTTTTCAAGATCGTCAGTGGCTTCGATTTTTTTCAATTCCTTGTCAAGCAATGTCCAGTCTTTGTAAAAAGGCTCATGTCTAAGACAAGACAAGTAATCACCTCTGGGATTCCATAAGGCTTCAACGAGAAAACTTGGTGATATTTTTGGTTCCGTTATAAGCAGGAGTAGACGAATAGGAATAACCTCTTCTCCACCGATAACAGGAAGCTTGATCGTGAACGCCTGTAAAGAGTACACCTGTTCATTTTCAGTCTGTAGCAACTCAAAGGTTACACCGATTGTCTCTTTTCCATACTGGAGCAAGTCTACATCAGTGACAACAAGATCCTCTCTACGAATTTTTAGAGGATCTTTGACCATATAGGAGCGTTCTCCCTGAGACAGAAGCACTCCGCTTGAGTCTCCGAATGTTATTTGAGCTAATCCAAGTTCATCCCATTGAAGAGGACGGATACCACCAACACCAAATACGCCGGTAAGTCCCTCCTTGACTGTAATTTGCTCTGCGCCTCTACCATAATCATCAGGATTCCCGCCAACAAATTCAGTCCGCTGCATTTGTACAGGTTTCTTGATAATAATAGACGGCTGAAGTAGCACACCCAGTCTACCCATCATTCTATTAAAAACGCTGTCAGCATCGGTCTTTAGAATGACTGCAACCTCTTCTTGCGTGAAGGTTTTCACGTTCGGTATTGGTTGGAGAATTGTCAGCGGTGGCAGTGCCGGGTGGGGTTTCGGTAGAATTATCCCCTCTCTGGCGGCATACTCGGTAAGCATTTTGTCCGTAATCCGAATGTCTGAAAGTGGAATGCTCACAGGGGCATCCACCAGATAATGAAGATCGCCCTGTGTTAGTATAACAATATCGCCGATTTCCTGCCTCGTCCTGGCCTTTGCTCTGCTTACCTCTTCCCGGCTCATGGCATACCAGCCATTCATAATCCTATCTACAGCCGCATTTGCGAGTGGAGCACGAACAGCTTTTCTCCGATAGAGTTGAATCCTGCCTGAATCCTTGACCTCAGCCATATCCATGTGTTCAGGGTAAAAGGTCAACTCAAACAACCCCTGGCACATCACTTGGGGATATTTAAAGGGTGTTAAAGCATCCTCTGGCCAGTGCCGGTCTACCCGTTTCTGCCTTGCAGCCTCCGCCGGATCGTCCGGTAAGGCGTTAACTGATTTCATGGTGTGCTCAATACCGGACTCTTGAACGTAAATGTTTGCATTACGGTGTGCTAGGCGCATTGAAACAGGTTCGGGGAAGAAAACACATGGTTTAAGTATGGGATGGGCTTTGCCAGCGAACAAAATCATGTTGCGAAGTTGTTCAAGCGTTTTGCTAAAGTAATCAGGGGTGGGTTTCAATAAATGTGCGGCTTCATCAAGGCTGTAGCTATCCATGTTATTCCCCTGCAGTAAAGAGTGGCAGGCTGTTACATACCCCTGCTCGCCTGATACCACCTGACTGTCAAAGTTTTCCCGTTTTCCATCGGTTGAAAAGACGGTTGGAGTAATTTTTTAGCATGTTCCCAGCATCAGGGCTTGATATACGCATTCAGCCCAATTGTAACCGGTTTGCCGTCAACCATAACGTCTGTTACGGCATTGCCGCGTGTGCTGGCAACGACCAACGTTTTGCCAGACGCTGACGGTGCTGGTTTCTCCAGGTCAATTTCGATACAGAGCTTGTTGTCTTTGATTTCAACGGTCATTGCCATTTATGTAGTTCCCTTGCCTTTAGCAGCTCATCAACCAGCTGCATTTACTTGTATTTATGAAGCAATCACACATAAACACACGACCGTGCGTTTGGCGATTATTCCGTGCGTTTAGCCGTGCGTTTTAGCAGTGTAATATGAGCCCCGTCCATTACCATGAAGCTCTAACTTGCCATCCTTAGTCATCTTTTTTAACAGGTGGTATGCCTGGGCAGGGGTGACCTTACACAGCTCAGCAACATCTTCCCGTGTGATCCGTTTGTCTTTTTTAGCATCCAAGGCTGAGAGCACCATCTGGTATTGCTGTATCTTGTCAAACCCCTTGGTCCTCACATAGCCTGAGACATCATCAAGGCGGTTATAGAGGCTCACTGCCAGATGATAAATCCTTGCCCGTTTTTCGCCACGCGCCTCTATAAGACCTCGTTCGAGCAGACGCTCCAAAACTCTCTTACCTTCTGATGGGCCTTTCTGGATAACCTTTGAAACCTGCTCAGAATCAATTCTCCGCTGGACAAAGAGCGTATTCAAAACAATCAGCTCATCCAGTACAAACGGCCTGCCAGCCTTATCCTCTTCATACACAAAAGAGGCAAACTTGAGAGACGGTTCACCACCATTCAGTATGACACGGACTCCATTGGTATCACTGCGGGCATAATCAGGAGCCGGGCGGCCATAACGGAGTTGCCCTTCAAATATCCGGTCAACCCCTCGTCCTGTCTGCTCAACCAGGCCGATCCGCTTGAAGGCTGCCGCAAGCCTGGGATTTCTGGGTTTTGGTTCATGCACAAGCAGGTTATCAACGGTTACACCCTCCGGGAAACCGCCTGGGCTGGCAATAAGCATCTGATCATGGTGCATCTGGATATAGACATCATCAAGCCGAGTATAATCACGGTGCAGGATGGCATTGTTGACCGCCTCACGGAAGCCGCTAGGGGAATAATCCGGCACCGGTAGCCTGAGCATGCCGATGGTTATTTCCTTCTCCTCGTTACGGGCTGCAAAGCGAGCGCCTATTTCCTGGAGAGTTTTGAGAAGCGGAGCCCTGAAGGGGTCATTCACCTTTACATTGGCCTGTGCGTCAAGAACCTGAAAATGCACCTGATGGGTTGGAATAACCTCTTCGATTACATCTTCTCTGCCCAGCAGCAGTAGTCCAGCTACATTGGGAACAAGTTTGCCGTGTCTTGTCTCCACAAGGCGCAGTGCCTTGGCAACTTCTTCATTGGAAAGATCCAGCAGGCTCCTGTCGCCACGCAGGCGTACAATCTCCTGACGTAACCGCTCAAATTCCAGCGGATCAAGGTCTGCAAAGGTCAGTTGTTCGAGCACCTGTGCCGAGAAATCCAACAGCCCCAGATCAACCCTGCGAGAACGCTGATCTCTGGGGTAGAACGGCACACTCTCCGGCTTGCCGTCTGATTTGATGGTGCGATGCAATGCCTTACCAGACTTTGTGGCACACGGTTCAGGGTAGGGATCAACCTCAATGGCAATCACCTGGCCCAGACCGTGCCTGACAACTGAGATGCGGGTGTTAATGCTCGGAACGGTATTATTGAAGATTGCCGATTGGAGTTTTGGTGGATCAGTAACATCGCCATGGCGGGGATGGGTGCCGGTTATTGCGCCATCATCTTCTACTCCGATCAGGAGAACACCGCCTTTACTATTGGCCAGAGAAACGACCTCTTCGTAAATTTCGCGGTCAGGCATTGTTCTCCGGTCAGATTTGAACTCTATGTCAAGTTGTTCGCCTTTGGCGATAATGTCGGTCAATTGGTCAAGGGTTATCAAAGTCGTCATCCTCATCGGATTCGTCATCAGCAATAATTTCAGTAGAATCAATTATAGCCTTACCCATTGCACCGGTAATTTTAGCCAACAGTCTGGACCTGCGCTCTTCAATAAAGGTGAGATAATCGTTATTGCGGAGTGAAACGGTATCAAGGCAATGGGTTGAAAGAATTGTATCCATGTCAGCGTCGTTAAGCTGGACAGTTGGATGCTTCTGAATCTGCAAGAGGTAATCAGAAGGCGCTTTCCCGCCGATCATACGGTTTGCTTTGTAGGAAATCGGGGTTTTGTTGAGAACAGAATTATACTGTGCTGGGCCAATACCTTTCGCTTCACACCATGCCTTGGGGAAGATGTGGTGGATATCCAGCTTATTGTCTTCCCAGTCAGTTTCATCAAGATCACGGATTGTAGATTTCCAGAAGAAATCTCGGGCACCATTACGCTGGAACAGAACATGAATGCCTTTGTAAGCCGCACTTGTTCTTGAGCGGAGTGTATCAAGACGCCCTGGTTGAAAGTTGGCATCCCTTACGGTAGAAGGCTCCGTACCATTGTTGTTAATCCACTCCAACAGTTCTTGTACGTCGTTGGCAAATCTAGTTTCTACAGCTCCACCGTACAACTCCCCCAGGACCCCACACCAATACCACTGAGCCAATTTATCATAAACCTTCTGTTCGAGCCAATGTTCTCCCAGCATGGTTATAGCGGCAGCGAGTGGAACAAGTTGTGTTCGATAGGGCAGATCTGCGGTTGAGAAAAATGATTCTTTCCGGAGGAATTTAGCTGCGTTCCAGAAACCGTCCCTCAATTTTATTTTCCAGTCCTGGTAGGCTGATAAGGGCAAGGAAAGAACGGTTTCTCTTTTGGCACTGACACCCGTAATTTGTTTTCCTGTCTTGCCATTGCGGATATCTTCCTGGCGCAGAGCATAGCTATGGAGTAATGACAGAGCTTGGAAAAAGTCGGTGGGCTCTATTGAACGGAGAAGTCTTTGCCGGTACAGGTAATGATGAATTCCTTCAGCCCCATCAATCTTATTTCCGTACCATTCATCTCTTAGATTAATACCATCGGCAGCATAGCTGGCCGTAAGCAGCTCAAAGACAGAAAGCGGAACCCCACCGGTATTCACTTTCTCGAAGACAAGGCAGACAGCTTCCTTCTTGTTTTCCTTTTTCAGTTCAATAATCGGTACGTCGTACTTCCGGAACTCCCCCAGCACAACTTTGCGGAACTCCATGTATCGTGAAAACTTTGCTGGATCATAGGCATTCAAACCTTCTTCCCACATATCAGAATTGAGTATCTGGTTACAGGGGAAGCAGAAGTTGCTGTATTCTTTTTCCGCAGAGCTTAGGTCAAGCTTAATGTCACGGCCAAAATTCACACGAAGCATCTTGTCTGCTTCAACTCCGAAAATGGCCTCTTCATAACTCAACGGCCCCTGAAGTGCCTTTTCAATGTCAATGTAATAGAACTTCTTTATTTCCCGCTTTTTGTTGTCTCTTGTGGCAACAGGCGCTGTGAACATCAGCACCTGGGTAAGGGATGTCAGCCGCTGCTGACCATCAAGTATCAATTTTTCTGCCTTTTCTGGGGTGATCTTCGACGGATCAATACCTTCGACAGGACGTATTTTGAATTTGGTCTCTCCACCATTTTCCAGCAGCATAACTGCTCCAACAGGAAACGCTCGGGCAATACTGACCAAAAGAGATCTGATATGCTCATCATCCCACACCCAACCACGCTGGAAATCAGGAAGCTGGATTGTACCGGTCATAATATTTTTCAGCAAATCCTCAAGACGGCATTTGGTGGAATCAAACGTGGACATACAGCCTCCAAGTATATGTATAAAGTCGTTTCTTCATTAATCAAGAACCGTTTTTTCTGGACATCCAGCAACTTCAATTGCCGCCAAAGCAGCCTGAACCGTAATTTGTGTTAATCCTGTAACTGTAACAAGCGATGGTTCGTCAATTAGAATATGACCGTGAGCTTCTACAGCCGGTACAATTGTGTGTGGGATTGGATGCGTTACATCAGTCTTTGCCTTATCCCATAGTTGCCGGTTGCTTGAAAGCGCATTTGAGTAAGCAACTGCAACCCTTTTCCTCTCGCAATATGATCTGAGACTTAAGGTAAACGCGGCACGCAAATAGGACATCGCTGTAACCACATCCTCAACTGTGGGCGTAGGAGCGGCAAGCAGAGATCGCGTAATCTCGAGTAGTTTTTTGTCGGTTGCTTTTTTCGGGTCAAGGGTATCCAGCAACCTTTCTATTGCAGAAATCGCCCCCTTCACCTCTGCTTCAGCGATATTAGGTGGTGATGCATGGGAATAAGGATTTAAGACGACCTTGCGAAACAGTTTAACGCCTTCTATCACGCCAGCCATAGTAGCTTTGGCCGCATGATCTTTTATCCACCGTTCTACCGCAGAAAGAAGGTTTTCGGTGTCCACATGTCGTGGATCCATATTGAATTGAACCGGAACGGCAAAGCGTTGACAAAATAACTTCAGTGCCAATTCAAAGGAAGCTCGCGCGTAATTTGCGGATGCAGGAACATGATGGTCCGCCAGGAACTTCCTTGCTTGCTCCAAACACCCATAAGCCGCCTTGTCGTTTACTTTACGGACAATAGGATATGGTATTCCACGATCAACGTCCTCGGATTCATATACCTCCGCATACGACCACAGGTTGCTATCCTGGGTATACATGCGGGCCATCTCGAACCAGACGCGATCATGGGTGAGCAGGACAATCTGCCAATCGACAAAATGCTTTTTCAGCACCTCCAACACTGGCAAACGATTGGAGTGGTCGAGTCCAATTAATACATCATCGAGAACCAATAATTTTAGCGAGGGAGTTGCTGCTGTTGGTACAAATGTCAGCCTTCCTGCAAGATAAATTGCCAATCCAAGAGCCGACAGACGAGCTTCATTGAGAAAGTTCTGTGGCCTGACAGGCTGATGGCCGCGAAAAGTAATGTCGATTTTTACTTCCTGGCCGTTGAATTTTCGGTCTCTTGTTTGATGTGCTGTCTGATAGGTAACTCCTGGGAACTGGAATGGAGAAAGTGTCACCTCAGTTCCGAGCAGTTCCCCAAGAAGTGTAATTAGTCTTGGGTGAAGAGCCGTGAGTGCCTGATTGAACCCAGCATTAAATAAAGCACACGCCTCATTGACTCTTTCATGCGACTGGTAGCGAGTAACGGGCTCCGCATTTATGGCTTGCTGCCACAACTCTTCGACAGTTTTCGTGACACCGCCTGCGACCGTGACCGGAAAGTCATGCACTAATTGCTTAACAGCAATGTGAAACAGATTGATTTCGTTGTCACCGTGCAGATAGTTGGTATCAAGGACTGACCGATAATCGAGGCAGGAGCGGCGAAGAGCCGCCTCCTTCACCCTTGGATCGCCAGTGGCAATAGATTTTGAACCTGGATGATGTGCCTTACTCCATGCCACGGGTGCTGTGCCGTCTGCAAATTCAATTGTAACTCGGCAATCGGCATCCGGTTGGCCGGAAAAAACGTTTTTGTGGTCTTGTATTGGCTTGGTTGGCTTGAACGAAAAGAAATCCCGTAGCGCATGAAAAATGGATGACTTCCCCGCCCCATTCTCACCATAAACCAGCAGGTTCTTACCATCCAGATTGAAAGATTGCGGCGCTGGTCCTGGGAAGGCCCGAAAATCTGTAAGTGTCAGCGACTTGATCTTCACGGTTATTCTCGCCCTTCGATAATTCTGACAACATCCAGCCCTTGCAGATCGAAGAGCATGCCGTAGATCGGGTGATTGGTGCTGAAGATCTTTTCAGCCAGTTTGCTTGCATCAGTAACAAGCTCTTCACCCTCAAAGGATGCCAGTTTGCCGACTCCCGCTTTTTCTGCTTCGATAAAAAGGTGAATGTTGGCTTTGTGGAGATCTTCGGGAAAAAAGAGTTCGTAAACCAGGCCGTTGATGAGTTGTTCGAAGCGAGGATCGTTGATTGAGAATATTGCCTTATATCCTGCGACAAGAATATTTTTTTGTTTGTCGCTAGCGCTTGGGATAGGAAAGGCTTCTAAGGCTTCTGGTTGGACTTCATAGTAACCATTTTGCTTTCCAACAAACACACATCTAGAATAAAATTCTGATACGCTTGAATTTAATAATGACAAGAGAAAAGGACCGTGTGATTCAACAGGGACAAAATAGGATGTATTGCCTAAGTAACTTCCTTTAGTATCTAAACAAAATGTGGGACGAATTGAAATTTTTGTTGATATGATTTTCGGTTTATCGAACTCCTGCCAATATGCGATATTGTCCTGGATTTCATACCATTCATAGCTCCCAGCTTTACGTCCTTTCCATGTGCCGTTTTTCTTTTCATCCCAATCATCAGGTTTTGGCATCAATTGTTCTTTTTTTCGAGTAAGAAATTTTTCAACAGCTGGATAATTGCGAATATCAATTCCTCGCCTTGTGAAAATAAGCCAAGAGTCATGATATTCAAGATGCCAACGATCAACATCTCGCCCACGAAGGTAAGGTTTAATAATTTCTTGGGACCGTGGATCTTCTGAAATTAAATCTGCTCTATCGTTGCCATCAATTTCAAATGCTTCATTTAAACCTGTTGTAATTCCTCTATATACTCGGGAGCCGACGAAATCTTTTATTGGAACACCCATAGACTTTATTCGCCCAAACAGCAGCCGCTTAATAGGAGGCTCAAGTTGCCAGCTGTCCTTCTTCAACTCTGACAACGGCACTGCAAAACTCTCCGCAGCAAAGACTGTTGGAAAAGCTTCAACAGGATGTTCCTGACTCCAGTTGAGAGCCAGCAATTCTTCGCCCTTCAGAGGGGCTTTTACCTCTTGTTCACGCTTGGTAGCAACAATTATTGTCGGATAAGCAATCGCAGTAAAAACCCCCTCGTCACCAAAATCAATGATTGAGCGAATTTTTGTATTGCGATTCATCCACTCACGCAGCTTTTCGCCATATTTGGCTCGATACCATTTGTTAGACGTGATGAAGGCAAAGGCGCCATGTGGTTTCAGGAGTTTGATGGAGCGTTCGTAGAAATACACAAAAAGATCAGCGGTACCTGTAAAACAGTCGTAATGTTCCTTGAACATCGGCTTCTGTTCTTTAATCTCCTCCTGCCGTACATAGGGTGGATTGCCGATGACTATGTCAAAGCCATTGGCAAGCTGGAACATCCACTCCGGATCAAAAAAACCGGCGGCGGCATTTTGATCAAAAGGGTTCCAGTGGACCAACTGCCGCGCTGCACCCTTTGACAGGAAACGGTCTTTCTCCAGCAGGTTTGCCAGTTCATCCCGCATGGAAAAAATCCGGTCGCGCCACTTGCGCTTGGTCTTTCCGGTTCGGGCGGCAAAGTAATGCTCATTGGCCGCTGCCAGATCCTTTTCTTTTTCATCAATGGCCATATCCCGCAAGCCCATCTGCGCTGGCCTGTCTATGGGGGTAAGGCTGTCGGCAGCAACAATTTTGGTCTCCAGGTTGGGGAGTGCCGTAATGTTACGATTTTCCTTGCTGTCATCCACCTTCTGACTAACGATCAAGGAGATGAAAAAACGTAACTTTGCAATCTGCACGGCTATCGGCTGAATATCTACACCATGGATACACTTCTCAATCAAGTAGAGCTTGCGGGTGTAATCCGGGTAGTTGGCATCGGAAAAATCCCTGTCAAACTTGGCAAGGGCCGCCTCCGCCTCTTCAACCTTGTCTTCCCTCATATTCGGATCAGGGATCTTCCCGGCCTCACGCAACTGCCCTTCCAGTGGTGAACGGTTCTGGGCACGCCAGAGGACGTTGTTCTTGTCGAGTTTTTTCAGCAGATGTACCAGCTTGGCCAGCGCCCCCATGGGGAATGCACCCGAACCACAGGCCGGGTCAAGTATGGTTAAGCGTTCGATCGCGGCAATCAGCTTAACCTTTTCATCGTCGCTTAAATCAAACTCTTCATCTGCATAAGAAAGCAGTCGGCGAAGTCTTGGGGCAAGCGATTCATCAGTTGCTTTGGGGTTTAGCTGTCGCTCGAAATAGGCAACCAACGCCTCATCTACCATGTAGTCAACCACTTCACGCGGGGTGTAGAACGATCCGGTCTGCTTACGGGCCGTGGTTTTCGTGTCTTCGTTGTAGCTCGCCAGCAGATTTTCGAAGACTTTGCCCAATAACTCCGGATCAAGCGCAACCTCTTCTTCCACCGGTGTATTTTCGTCAACCGTGAACTTGTATTGGTTGAAGATGTCAATCAGACCATGGACATCATAGTTTTTCCCTTTGGTTGCCAGATCCGCATTGAGATCTACATGCTGCTCACCGCCAAAAAAGAGTTTATTGGGCACCGTGGGTTGCGCCTCACTGCGACGGGAAAACCCATCAATCCTCAGCACCCAACCGTTACCTTCCTTGACGGCCAGTTTCTTCAAGTCCGGATTGCGCTTCAAATCCAGGTCTGTCAGCTCCCGGTCAAGACACTCGAACAAGCCGCCATTCAAGAAAGGAATATTGCCATACAGCTGCAACGCAGCATCCGGGTCTTTGAAATCTTCCTTATAGCGGTAGACGGAATGAATCAGGTAATGACCACTCTGGCCGCCGGTCTTGCTTTTCTCTGACCAGCGCCGCCAGGGCCGCCCCTGCTCGTCAGTTCCCATTTCCACGTTAAGGGTGGCAAAAAAGAGGTTCTGTAACACTGCAAGATAATAGGTGCTGTCATCCGGGTGTGTTGTTGGATCTGACTTGAGCAGAGTGGCAAGCTTGTCACGTTCAAACAGCTCATCAGGCACCAGCCCTTTTTCTTTTATGAACCAGACAAATATCAGACGTGTCAACAGCCTGATAACCGCCACTGAATTGCGTTTAGCTTCCACCTCGCCACCGCCAAGAGGGAATTGGACCGTTTTGACGGCGTACAGATACCAGTAGAAAAGTTCCGTGTAGAACTTCTGGTTGAGCGCCTGAATTGATAGAGCCTTGATCCAGGCTTCATAGAGTTCGCGAAAATTGGTGGGTCGATGCTTCTCCCCAAGGTTTTCAATAGCAAGGCCTGAGAGAATATGGAGATGTGCTGAGTGCGGTTTGCCACAGCGGATATCCTTGATGATAGAGATGCGACGGCCATCGATAACGTCCTTGCTGCTGTCCCGCAGATTTATCCGCCTGTCAATGACTGCTAGTGACACCAGAGTGCCGTGTTTGAACAGGACAATTGCCGGCATGGGAAAGCGTTTGTTCAGTTCACGGGTGATGGTGGCAAGATCCGTTCTTGACCAGTCTTCACCTTGTAGTTCGATAGCCAGATAGACAAATGATTCCATCTGCTCACGCTGAACGATGTTGTCAGCCACAAGTGATTGCTGACCGATTGCTAGCGACGGTATCTCGTCATTGGTGAGCTGAAAGAGAAATGCACACTCTTTCCACTTATCAAGGAGTATCTTATCTCGCTGGATTGAGGTTGTTGCAGATGTGGCCTCTTCAATATCCTTGATAAATTCAGAAGGCTTTGAGGCAAATTCAGCGACCTTGTCACTTGTATAACCAAGAGCACCAAATAGGTTTATTGAAGCATCACCCAGAGGTTTATCCCCGAATTTCGCCAGTGCGGTCTGGATAACTCCTCGGAGTTGTACATTGTTATTGGTCATTATACGTCCTCACTTCAACCTTTGATTACCAGCCAGGTTATGAGATCAAAATCATCCGCACCATCAACCTGTTTTGATTTTCCAACCAGCTTTCCATCACGCCCGGATAACAGACCGCCAATATTTCTTTTCATAAAGGTTTGTTTGACTGCCTGTACGGTCTTTTCTATCAGATCATCATAATGGGCCATGTTTGCCCCTTCTGCTGTCTCCTGATTGAAGAGAGTGCAGAGGGTGTCAATCGGTTCGGCATGACCTCCGGCAAGCAGGCGGAACATCTCCAGCACCTGTTTTGCATGGGTGAAGTTGTAGCGCACTTCTCCGTCATCGCGGACATATACCAGAAAATAGGGTTGCAGCGGGTTTACCTTCTGTTCTGCTGCTGCCAGTTTCTTGTCTTCGCCGGTTCTCTGTTCCAGGCAGAAGATGACGCCTGGCTGGATTATGGCATGACCTGCCGGGGCAGGTACTACGGCATACAGCCCGTTATCCGCTTCTTCCAGCGCGGTGCGGTTTGCCTCCAGATACCCCATCAGCTCCATGATAAAGTCATCAAGGGTGAAGTCTGAGAGCGAAGCGCCATCGCTGACATCCTCCATATCCAGAACCTCATGCTGCATCTTCTTTAACTGGCGGTTACGGTAGTTCAGGTCATCGGCAATCAGTTCCTGGATGTTGCCATCCTGGAGCAGGTTGTCGTCTGCAGTGGCGGTCATGTCCACCAGCGCCATGCGGGATTCAACCCGGTCTTTCAGAGAGATGTAGTTATCAAGGTCTTTGGTGGGCCAGAAATTGACCAGATGCACCACGGGATTACGGCTGCCGATACGGTCAATACGCCCAAACCGCTGGATGATCCGTACCGGGTTCCAGTGGATGTCGTAATTGACAAGGGTGTCGCAGTCCTGCAGGTTCTGGCCTTCTGAAATACAATCCGTGGCAATGAGTATGTCTATTTCTTCCTTCAGTTGCGCCATGGATGGCATCTTTTCCCGTTGTTTGGAGCGGGGGGAAAAGTTGGTCAGAATTGTCGTATAATCCGTACTGCCAAAAGTGGTGCGATTTTCGCCCCCACCAGTGACAAGGGCAATATGGGTTTTTAGCTCGTTCCGCACCCATGATTGAAGCGATTGGTACAGATAGGCTGCGGTATCTGAAAAGGCGGTGAAGATAAGCAGTTTGGAGTTCCTTTTGCCATCCTTGTCAATCTGGGGGGTGCGTACCTTTTCTTCAATAAGCTGCCTGAGCATGGCAAGCTTTTCATCCCGGTCAACAGTAACCTTTGCAGCAGCGTCGTGTAGTTTCTTCAATTGCTGACGGTCTTTTTCCAGTGCATCAAGCCATTCATCGCAGTTCATATGTTTCAGGCGATACGGTATCTTTTTGCCCACTTGCCAGGCATCTTCCGTTTCCTCGTCTTCACCATCAACGGGATGCAGTTCGTCTGGATCGATTTCAGTCTCATCAGGCAGAGTTTGAAACGCTTTGATCTTGTTCTGGAGTGCTTCTATTTTTTCAATGGTACGTTCCATTGAGATGGCAAAGGAGTGAACCGAGCTTTCCAGACGTTTTAGGAAGTTGACCTTCATCATGCCGATCAGAAATCCTTCACGTTTTTCCTGAGAGAAGTTTTTGGTCTCATCTTTTTCGTAGATGGCTTTGAACACATCCTGAACATAGACCGATGGCTTGAACAACGAGAGCTGATAGTTCTGGATTTCCTTGTTGAGCTGGTCATAGGTCATGAACTTCTTGGCAAGATCAATACCGGGATAGAGCGGCTGCGCCGTCCGTTCCGGGAACTCGCCAATGGCCTGCATATCCTTTGCATAAAACCGCTGAATCTGTTTGCGGGAGCGGGCAATGGTAAGGGCGTCAAGCAGCTTGAAGAATGCCGAATCCAGCTTTTCCTGAAGCTTCAAGACATTCCGGTCTTTTGTTTGATGCGCCCAGTAGGTAAAGGTACGCTGTGCGGAAACAAGGGTGTCACCTAAGCTCTTTATGCCGAGTGAGTCATCAAAAGAGGTGTCATTGCCTCCGGTTATGAATGAAAGCTGGTTGCGCAGGTCAGTAAGGTTGTTGTTAACCGGCGTGGCAGAGAGCATCAGAACCTTGGTGCGAATATCACTTTGATTGCGGCCCTTGATAATGTCTTCCATCAACCGTTCATAACGGCTTTTGCGAATTACATTGCCTTCTTCGTCTCTCTTGCCTTTTGAGTTGTTACGGAAGTTATGGGACTCGTCAATAACCACCAGATCAAACCGATCCCAGGCTATGGTTGCCAGGTTTTCATTGCCTACGGTGCCACTGTCACGGCTAAGGTCAGTATGAGAGAGCACAGTAAAACGGAAGCGGTCTTCAATGAGCGGATTCATGTCGCTGGTGGCCAGATAGTTTGTCCAGTTCTCTCGCAGCTTTTTCGGACAGAGCACCAGCACGTTTGCTTTACGCAGCTCAAAGTATTTGATGACCGCCAAAGCCTCAAATGTTTTACCAAGACCAACACTGTCGGCAATGATGCAGCCGTTGTGGGTTTCGATCTTGTTGATGGCGCTGATTACCCCTTTACGCTGAAAGTCAAATAACAGCTTCCAGATTTTAGTGTCTTTTATGTGACTGGTTTCGTCGAACAGGCCGCCCTGATCCTGTTCAAGAATCTTGTGGTAAAAGAGGTGAAAGAGGGTTTTAAAATAGATGAATTGCGGTGGGTGGTCGGCGTACAGTTGTGAAAGGTAGGTCAGCACATCTTCCTTTACATCCTTTACCAATTCTTCATTGTTCCAGATTTCATCAAACCACTGCTTCAGTTCAGCGCGGCCACGGTCGCTATCAACTTCAAGGTTCAACTCAATATTAGGGTTGGCACCGTACCCCATACCGCTGACGGTGAAGTTTGAGCTGCCAACCAGAGCCTTTTTCCTGCCGTCGTCATCTATACAATACATCTTGCCATGCAGCAGGCTGGCCTGCTTGATGGTCTTGATCTGTACCTTACGGGTGATCCATTCATGGCAGCTTTTTGCAAGGCTCTTCTGTTGCAACTGATTGCTGAGTGTCAGCCTGTCATTGACGATGCTGAAGGCCTTTTTGTCGGTCTTGTCCGGGTCAATACTTTTAACAAAACGCGGCTCGCCAAACAGGAAATCCAGATGGTCAATACTGTCAAGCTGCTCTTTCAGGCGTTCGTAAGCGTAAATGGTAAAATAGGCGGAAACAAACGAAAGCCTGGAGTTGTTTTTAATATGTTCTTTAAGAAAATCGCCAACCTTGCCACGGGAACGGTTATCAATTATAGCGGATGGCATCAAATACTTTTCACTATCAGACATACTGTCTCCACAAATGTAATCCGAACTTCAGCCGTTAAGGGATTTTCATATCAGAAAACAGGATGAAATGACATAGGGAACCTATTCTCTGTTCAGTGCTTCACAGCGCATGCTTTCTCCTGCCAGCTTGATCGGAGCAGATCAGGCTGCTTTATAGCTGCTAGCCCTCAAGAAGGCATGATCCTATCAGTTTTCATTTCACTATCGTCCAGCCTGTTCCCCTCAATATCCATCCAAATTGTCCTATCCCGAAAATGAAAGCGGATGCCAGGGTCGTCATTATGATCTCGCACCAGCTGCCCGCCGCATGAATGGCGAAAATTTTTGGCTATCGACGTATGCTCATCAACCTGTTCAAAATCTATCGGGGTTAAATCCGTTGCCCCACAGGTAAGGCAATGGGGCGGAGCTATGCGCGCCTGCCGCCAGGCAATCTGAGTATTCAGCTTCTTGATGCTCTCACTGCGCCTGACGTCGCTCGCTGAAGGTCGGCCTCCCCTAAAGATCAGCGAGATGAATTTGCGTATGCCGGTCGCAGGCGGCTCAGTGAACGGCGCTTTAAACTCATCGTAATCTTCCTGCAATTCATCAAGCGTGGGTATGTGCTCAACGTAACGAATCGTGTCACACTGATTGCACCACGCTGTTGTGCGGTAATAGGTGGCCACCTCATCACCAATTTTGCATTTGAGCGTTATCGGCTGAAAATGTTCCAGATACTCATACTCACAACCGGTACAATGGATTCTGATAGAATCTATCGACATTTTTCCTCCCAATGACAGCACATTTTCTAGCAACGGCTTTAGCAGCAGACAACCTCGCCTATCCGGCGCAACTCTATGGAGTATTTTAAGTTGCTGATTTTTCCGAAACAGCCTTCCGTTCAATATCTTCCCAGGTCAAATCCGAACGGTATTGCAACAGCTTTGCAAGTCTCGATATAAGCATCAACTGCTCCTCGTCTACATCCTTTTGTGCATACTGATAACTTGCTGTGACTGCAACCCGCAACTGTTGCAGTTTTTGATCTGGTGGTGCGTTTTGGTCAACGTGCGTATTGATGATCTCTTGCAGCTTCAGGCCATAAGGCCGCCACTGCCTATGATATTGGGCAAGCATCTCTTCTTGAGTCATAGGCCGTTGACGCGAAATTGAGACGATCCCGCGTATCCCTGAGATAATAAGATAGTCGTTCCTGAGATCGGCATACAGCTCAGTCAGGATCTCCTGTTCGGTCATTTCCATAATGCTGGAGGGACGTTCCCAGTGAGGCATGATGATCGAGGGGAAGCACCGTTTCAAAAAATACTCAAACCGCATCAGCAAGCTAACGCAATCGTCACGCTTGACGACTATTGAAACCGCTTCATCTACCTCTGCCTGTGTCCAGGCACGACGTTCAGAACTTCTGCCTTCCTGCCAACCGCCAGTGTTAGTAATGAGATTTGCCAACTGGTTGAGCCGGATAGCGCCAAGTTTTGTCAGCTCAAGGCTGGCCAATGATTCAGCTACCGACTTCATCACATCCAGTTGAACGGAAGAATCAAGATCGTCCCAGCCGCTGCTGAGGCCTTTTGCGTAGTACTGTTCTGCCACCTTTGCGCTATTGATAATGGTAATCAGCAGGTCCTGCGATGGCAGGTCAAGACGTGGCTGGCTGACGGAAAGCGCTGGTAGATCAAGATTTGGCTGCATCTCTTGGCGGAACTCATCAACAAAATAGTGGTAAAGGCTTCGAGCACAATCAATCTTGCCGCTGTTTATATGGGCGACTACATTGTTCATCAGCCGGTCCAGCTTCATGCGCCGCAGCCCCTCTAGTGTCGGTTCAGGCGGTACACGCGGTAATTTTACGCGCATGGTGTCATCGTATTCATCGTGTACGTCCTGAAGGACATTCATTGCCTGATGCAACAGGGTATTCGTATTTTCAAAGGGCATATACGGCAGCCTTCGTTCTGATGCTGATCTGACAATCGGCTTGGTGTGGTTTTTCATGATGTCCCCCGTGAACTACCAGACCGCCTTGCGGTCGATCCATGGTTGAACGAAAAGTTGCATGGTATCCAGGTTTAACGCCAGCAGGTTACCGTGCTCAGGCTGCTGATTGGTGAAAGCACCGTTATCGATCTGTAGTACCTGCTCATGAAGAGATTGGCGGGCAGCATCAAGAGTGCAAACCCGATGGCCGCATACCACCCTCTGCATGAAAGCTGGTCGCGATTCAGGGATATAGGATCGCTCCCAAACCATCTGCTCTGCGGGTGTATCGCGGACAGGATCATCAAGGCCCAGATTAAGCCCGGCATGGACAAAGATAAAATCCTCTTCTTCAAGATAATAAGGAAGCCCGGCCAGAAATTTTCGGTAGCGTACCGGCAAGTCTTCAGGGCGCTTGACCCCAAAGCTGAAAAGGGTCTTCTGGCCCCAATTCTCTACCCAGGCCCATGAGTACAAATCATGGTCACCCGACAGGTTCCTGATCAACATATCCTCATGGTTGCCCCGGATTGGCCGGATGTCGCAGCCGGCCTCCTGCATGCTGATGATCGTCTCCAGCACCCCTTTGCTATCCGGGCCACGGTCTATGTAATCGCCCAAGAGATAGATCCGGTCGTCATGCTTGGGGTTGATCTTACGGATCAGCGCCAGGAAGGTCTGCAGGCCGCCGTGTATGTCACCGATGACGTAGCGTGTCATGAGCGTATCAGGCCGCCTTTTTCAAAAGCGTTGTGGCCTCACGGTAGGCACGGGCCTTGGTCAGGTAGCCGTCACCGTACCAGATCGAGCTGAGGCGCTGGTCTGGGGTTTGCTTGGTCTGGCGGTGGTCGATCAATTCGGTGACACCGTTGTAGGCGGCCCACAAGGTGCCACTGACGCCGTGCATCCGGTTGCCCTTGCCCTGGTCAAAGAGCAGCTCGGCTAATGCTCGCTGTTCCATGGTGCGCCGCAGGCCATACTGATCTTCCGGGTCATTGGGGGCCGGGAAGACGCGGGCGAGATACTGCCTGACCTTTTCCTGATCGAGCTGGTGACGGGCCATGGCCTTGAACACCTGGGAGATATCGTTGTAGCGGCGATTGATGATGCCGAGGGCGCGCTCGGTACGCTGCAGCATGATGCGGACATCCTGGGTGTGGGGGACCCTGATCGTTTCACCTTCGGAAAGGGCCATGGTGAGGGTGTTGTTGCAGACCACCCTGATCGGGGTGAATTTTACCTGGACGGCTGAGCTGCCGTCGTGGCTGTTGGAGAGCAGCAGGTATTTGTCGGTGACATCATCGCCGATCACCTGGATCGTGCCGGGCAACTTCGCCAGTATCCAGACCCGCTCACCGCTGCCCAGAGCGCCAGCCGTATGATAGACCGCGGCTTGCTTGCCAACAACATGATCAAAGAAGGCGAAAGCCTCCCGGTTTTGGAGTGGGGTATAACCCTTGCCAACAACCCCCAGCACGACGTTATCGGGTTCTGTACCAGTTCCGGGCCGGGTGACGGCATAACGATTATCAACCAAGGAGTAGCCATCGTGTTGCTGCACAAAGAGCGCCTGTTTGCTGACTTCCCAATCGAGGTTGGCGGCCTTGATCGCCTCGACCGAGGTGGCAGGATTGGCGAGCTTGGTACCAAGGCCGTGCCAGGGCTCCTCATCAACATAAAACATGGACGCCGTGCCGCTTGCAGTGTCGATCCAGAGTTCGTGGGCCATGGGAGACCTCCCGTTGCAGTAATTATCTGCTGGTAGTTAAACCCTAACATGGCGCTATGACAGAAAGTGTCGTACTCGACCCTGGAAGCGGATTTATGCTGCCGACTTCCGTTGGATGGGAATGACCTTGCCTTCAGTTCCGCTAATGATACTCAAGAGTTTGCGCTCCCATGCTTCAAGGGCCTGCTGCTTTTCCTTATCGTATCCGTGGCGGTTGTAGGTGCGGATTATGCCCTGCTTGACGTGGTTTAACACTGCATCAATGATTTCATCCATAAACCCCATGCCCCCCATAAAAGTAGCGGCTGTCCTCCTCAGATCATGGGGGGTGAACTTCTCGACCTTCAGCTTATTCTCCGTGGCAGGCTTACCGTCTTTCTTATAGAGCGGGTTCCCGTCTGCGTCCGTCAACGGCCAGGCAATATTCCGCCGGACGGCAACAGGCAATGCGTGTGAATCCATGGCCTGCTTCTTTTTCTTGTGGGGGCAAGGGAAAATGTACCCCGTGTACTTCTCTTCTGGCGGTAATTCACGGCTCAGCTTGACACTCTCAATCTGGGATTCGATAAGCTCAAGTGCTGTATTGGTCAAATAAACTCGCTGCTCTTTACCGTTCTTTGCCCTCTCTGCCGGAATAGTCCACCAATGGCCGTCAATCTCGCTGGTGTGCATCCCTGCGACCTCTCCCGGCCTCTGCGCTGTCACAAGTACCAACTTCAAGGCGCGCTCGATGCCATCCGAGATACCGGCGCTTTGCATGCTGCCCCAGAGGGTTCTGATCTCGCTTTCGGATAAGTTACGCTCCCGGCGCGTATTAGGGGCAAGGGCCTTAACGCCGGTGCAAGGTGTGTGCTTCAAGATGTCACGCTCAACAGCAAAGTTGAACATCTTGCGAACGATCTTCAAGACCTGGTTACTCATGGCCGGTGCACCACGGTCAACGATGCCTTCAAGCAACAGCGTCACATCTCGCTTTGTAACGTCAGCCGCCTTACGTTTACCCCACTTAGCGACAACCTCCTTATTGAGCAACCGCTCATCCTCCCGCCACGACCGCTTGAACTTCTTTGCATGGCGATCGACATATTCACGCACAAGCTCAGAAACACTCAGCAGCTGAGACCTGGCAGCTTCTTCGGCAATGCGCTGCTCCTGCTTACGCTTCTTGTCAAGGACAGGATCGACACCATCTGCACTGCCACGGCGCAAAGCCTTAACCTTGGACTGTTCCGCATGATAAAGCTCACGAGCCTCCTTGAGTTTCATCTTGGGATAGTTGCCCAAAGTCATGAACCGGCGTTGACCGTCAATCTTGTATTGATAGAAAAAGGTCAGGGTGCCCGTAGGATGAACCCTGATACCAAAGCCAGGCTCCTTGTCCGCCATGCAGTCGTAGGGCTTGACCTTGATCTCCATATTTCTAATCGTAGGGT
Source organism: Anaerolineaceae bacterium UBA4081 (assembly GCA_002383615.1). Lineage (GTDB taxonomy): Bacteria > Chloroflexota > Anaerolineae > Anaerolineales > Anaerolineaceae > UBA4081. The sequence goes on along the minus strand of DFYN01000040.1, from coordinate 4,708 downwards.
CGTCGAATACCTTTTTCATGACACTACCCCCCCTAAACGAGTTGTACTTTAGTTGTACTTTTGAGACTGGCTAGCGGATAAAAATGATGAAATACAGTGAAGGTATTATGAGGGGTATAAACACTTCAAGTCAATGGAATTATTTATTTAATTTTAACACAATGAAAGCCAATGAAACGCCCTGAAAGTGGGTTATTTTTTTACTCCTAAGGAAGGGGTCGGACGTTCGAATCGTCTCGGGGACGCCATATAATAAGCGGCCTTTTCCATCCAGTGGAAAGGCCGCTTATTTACTGACCCTCTATAAGCCAACTTGACAAGCTAAAACCTAGCGCCCTCCAGACCTTTTCTGTGCTTCCTTCAAAATATTCTTACACTCTGTCACAGCTGGTATGAGTTCGCCAGGAGAGCCATAAGGAGCGGTAAATCTGAGTAAGTTATCCCAAGCAGTGTTCACCTGAGGCCCTTTCAACCGCCCCCAATAGTTTTCACCATACAATATGGCAACATTGCATAACTCTATCGCCTTTTCGTACTGCCTTTGATCATAATAAGTCTGGCAAAGCAGCACACTACTTAAAAAAGCTGCATAGACCGAGTCACCAGTGGAATGCTTACGCCGTGCCATTTCAAGGCCTTCGATTGCCTTGTTATAATCACCCTTTACATAAGCACTGATGCCATCATCCATATCATAACACCAGTTACGCGGACAGGCTTCATTCATCAAAGAAATAATTGGCCCACCACCAGTAATTTTTGGTGGCATTGCACAACCCGAAAGACCGATCAGCATCAAAGCCACTACAGCCATTTGTAATTTTTTCACCTGACGCCCCCTTATTTGAAAAATTATAACGTTGCACATCTCCTTCAGATTTCTATACATCGTAGATTAAGGATGTCAAGCCATGCATTGGAGCTGTTGCAGTTGCAGAACATTTAGCTGCCTGTATACTTTAGGAAACCCGGTTAGTGAGGCCCCATGAAAACAGTTCAACGCTGCCTTCTTACAGTTATCTGCCTGATGAGTTTTGCGCTGCCTGCACACTCGCTGGATCCGCCCAAAACACCGCTGCTACGCATTGAAACCGGTCGCCACACATCAATTATCAGGCGGATTGATACAGACCTATCTGGACGCTGGCTAGTAACAGCATCAGAGGATAAAACAGCAAGGGTATGGGAACTGCCGTCCGGTCGACTTGTCCAGACCTTGCGTCCACCTATCGCTGAAGGGCTGGAGGGGCAACTACGCAGTGTGGCTATATCACCAGACGGAAGCATGATTGCAACCGGAGGATGGACTCAGATCGGTAGCCCAAAAGGTACCACTCTTTACCTTTTCTCCCGAAATGATGGTCGGTTATTGGGACGGGCGGAGGGTTTCTATGATGTAATCACACATCTCAGCTTTTCTCCTGACAGTAAAATACTTGCGGTTTCGCAGTCAATGCATGGAATTAAACTACTTGAGGTACGTGCAGATACCGACTCACCGTTGCGCCAAATTGCACAAGACACTGAATACAACAACGAATCATACGGCGCACATTTTTCACCTGATGGAAATTGGCTGGCTACCACCAGCTATGACGGTTTTATACGCACCTATGATATTGGCAACTTTAAGGGCAACCAATCTAGAATCATAAAACCTTTCAGCCACGTGCAAACCCCAGACGCTAAAAGACCTTCTGCCATTAAATATTCTCCGGATGGCAAACTTTTAGCCGTTGGCTTCAGCGATGCTGCGCGGGTGCAAATCTTCTCAAGTAGTGACTTGAGACTGCTTTACACACCGTCCACCAAGGAGATAAACCGCGGTGATCTCCATTCCATTGCCTGGTCAACCGATGGAGCTTACCTTTACGCTGCTGGCAGGTGGCAGACTAAGGAAAACGACATCTGGCGGACGCCAATTCGACGTTGGGGTGACAGAGGCCGCGGTATAATCACCGACATAAAGACCAGTACAACCGACGCAATTCTGGGGCTGTCTCCGCTGCCCGATGGCTCTATAGTCTTCAGCTCTGGTGAACCTATCATCGGTCAAATCGGACCGGACGGCACACAACGGCTGCTGGTAGCTCCTGTGTCTGCCGACAATCGTGGAATTCGCTGGAACTTTACAGTATCGCAGGACGGATCTTTTGTTCGCTTCAGTTATGCTTTTATGGATCAGGCACCGGCAGCTTTTTCAGCAACCAACCGCTCACTAATCATAAACCCTGGTCCATTACCGCTTTTTTATCCAGATGTAACCTCGATGGGCATTAAAAACTGGAACAACTCACTTGGCCCCACCCTCAATAACCACCGGCTTAACCTCAGTGGCAATGAGATGTCACGCGTAATAGCCATTGCTCCGGACAAAAGATCATTCGTGCTAGGTTCCGATTGGTGGTTTAGACGATATGATTCTGCTGGCAACGAAGTCTGGAAGGTGACGGCACCAGCCGGCACCTGTGCCGCCAACATTGCCCCGGACGGCAAGGTTGCTATTGCCGCCTTTGGTGATGGCACTATCCGCTGGTATCGTTACTCTGACGGCAAGGAACTGGCGGCATTTTTTCCACATGCCGATAAAAAACGCTGGGTACTCTGGACACCGGAAGGCTTCTTTGATCATTCCCCCGGAGGCGAGGAGCTGATCGGTTTCCACCTGAACCGTAGCAAAAACGAGGCCGCCGATTTTATTCCTGCAGCCCAGTTATACAAGGATTTCTATCGTCCAGATCTGGTAACGGCCTCACTTGAAGGCAAGGATATATCAGAATACGCAAAGGCTGTTAATATCAGCAAGTTATTGATTGCCACGAACATGCCGCCCAAGGTCCGCATAACAAACAAGGTGGCTTCAACCGAAAAACCTGAAGCTGAGGTGAGTGCCGAGATATGTGATACCGGCGGTGGTATTGGTGATATCACGCTCTATCTTAACAACATGCCGGTTGAGGTGGATAGCGGCGGTCGTAGCCTTATTGCGATCTCCAAACAACAAAAAGAAAAGTGCTTCAGCCTCACCCGATCACTTACACTTGACAATGGTGACAACAACATCGCAATCATGGCCTACAACCGTGAAAACAGCATTGAATCCGAACGTCCATCTGTCACCATAAGACATACTTCGGCCTATACCGGCAAACCAAACCTGCACATCCTGACCATTGCAATTGATAAATACCGTGATGGCGACCTGCATCTAAAATATTCCAAAGCTGATGCACAGGCTGTGGCAGATGCACTACAAAGTAAAGGAAAGGAACTTTTCGGCTCTATCACCAGACACACATTTTCAGACGCAGATGTAACCAAGGAGCGGCTTGAGTCTGCCTTCAACAGCATCGGTAAGAGTATCAAACGCAATGATATGTTCATTTTATTTGTAGCTGGCCACGGTATCACCTACAGCAAGGATGGCTCCTTTTATTTCCTGCCGGTTAATTTCCGCTATTCGCAAGATGAAGATATCCCGAAGCAGGGAGTTTCCATGAATGACCTCAAACGCTTTCTGGCAAACATTCAGGCATCTAAATCTCTCCTGCTGCTGGACACTTGCAACAGCGGTTCGTTTGCCGAGGCGATCGCCTCACGTGGAATACTTGAGAAGACAGCCATCAACAAGCTGACCCGTGCGGTGGGGCGTCATACAATCGTGGCGAGCAGCAGAAGCCAGGTGGCGCTGGAAGGCTTTCAGGGGCATGGAGCATTTTCGTGGGTCTTGCTGGATGGGCTCCGTGGAAAGGCAGCAACAGCTAAAGGGGTGGTAACGGTCAATTCACTGGTATCGTATGTCGAATCAACCCTGCCGGAGCTTACCTACAAAAAGTGGGGATATGAGCAGATACCGCAGAAAAGCCTGATCGGTGAGGACTTCACTATCGTGGTAAAGTAGCATAATCCAAGACATCCACCAGGTGACACCACAAGAATCAAAAGGGATTAGCCATCACGGCCAATCCCTTTTGTTTTTTGAAATCACTCAGATCGGGCTGCAACATAACCAAAAACATTCTGGGGGAATTCAGGAAACAATATATTTTTATTCCAGCACCTTCAAATTGCAGCAAAACAGTACAAGTTGGCTTACCTCATCCCTCGATAAAGTCATAAGTTCATCGGCCAAGGCACTCCAAACACAATCAGTTCTCGCAAGCCGGATCAACACCTTGAAATAAATCTATATTTTTTATTATATGTTACTTTTTGCAGGTATATATTAATAACTACCTACATAAAGTAACGAGGTGGGTCATGAAACCCAATACCAGCACACAACAAACAGTTATTAACCTGCTCAAAAAGAAGGCTGTGATACGCCCACGAGACCTAGCCCCTCTCAACATCGCACGAACCACCCTAAGCCGACTATGCACACAAGGAGTTGTGCAAAAAGTTGGGCATGGTCTATATCGTCTGGCAGATGCCGAAGTATCTGAACACGATATGCTTATTGAGGCGTGCAAGTCTGTGCCGAATGGCGCTATCTGCCTGCTTTCAGCCCTGAGATTTCATGGTCTCACCACTCAATCGCCGCACCAGATCTGGATCGCTATTGACGTCAAGGCCCGTATCCCTAAAACTGAACTACCCATCAAATTCATACGTTTTTCTGGCCCTGCCCTGCTGCAAGGCGTACTTACCCGCAAGCTACGCGGGGCAACCATCAGGGTCTATCAGGCTGTTGAAATTTAAGTAGTAA
>DFYN01000142.1:5971-10095 GCA_002383615.1 Anaerolineaceae bacterium UBA4081 | reverse complement strand
GGCAGTACTGGCAAAGAGCTGCTACCCAACATATGCCGTATGAGAGGCTCTACAAACAACCAGGCTATTACGAGAGCGCTGACAGGGTTTCCTGGTAACCCTACAACTGGTTTATCATTACACACTGCCAAAATAGTCGGCTTTCCTGGTTTCACATTCACACCATGGACAAGCACACCTGGTTCGCCCATCTTACTGATTGCAGCAGCCGTATAATCACGCGTACTGGCAGAAGAGCCAGCTGTGATCACTGCTGCATCACAATCCGCTAGCGCATTTACCAGAATGCGTTCGAGGTCTTCCTGCCGATCAGGAACAATGTCATAACAAATCGGTAGACCCCCAGCACGGCTGATGAGCGACGAGAGGGTCGTACTGTTGACATCCCGGACTTGACCGGGTTGCGGCGTTTGTAAAGGAGGGATAACCTCGTCGCCGCTGGATAGAACAGCTACCCGAGGTTTCCTCCGTACGATAACGTTAGTAATACCTAAGGCTGATAATCCGCCAAGGTCGGCGGAGTGTAACTGCTTGCCAGCAGGAATCACAACCTGACCAATCTGGACGTCCTCGCCTGGTTCGATGATATTTTCACCTTTAGCAACAGATTTTATAATTTCAATTTCTCGCTCATCGACCGGCTGAGTGTATTCCAACATGATTACCGCATCAGCGCCTTTAGGCAGCATTCCACCGGTGTGGATAAGCGCTGCCTCACCGAGCTTCAGGCTTATCGTTGATGATGCCCCCATGGGAATCTCACCAACCAATACCAAATACCCTGGTTGGGATTCGCCAGCGCCGTAGGTGTCAACTGCCCGAACGGCATATCCATCTACCGTACTTCGTGCAAACGCAGGCAATAATTCAGGCGATTGGATATCTGAAACTGTCACCCTGCCCAATGCATCTTGTGTAGGTATAACCTCGCCCTCCAAATGAGCAGAAGGTAAATGTGACAAGAATAAATCCAATGCAAGTTTTGGGGGTAGTAATTCCAAAAATTCCGGCATCTCTCATCCAATCCACAAGGTAAGAAGTAACAAATATGCAGTCACCAAAGGCAGCGCAAGCGCAACAAATCTCAACATACGCCATGCAGGTTTGTTACCATCGGCAATACGAAGGATAAGCCATATTTGGAACAATCCAACCGGGAGGCTTAATAACGCCGCGAAAACAAGCCTGGTGGAAAGACCTAAAAAACCCACCAATCCAAATACCAGGTAAGCGAGCAAGACTAAAATTGTATGTAAGTTGACACCCTGCTGCCATCCAATCAAGGTCAGAAACGTTTTGCGGTGATGAGTTAAATCAGCAGCATACCGCTCAAAACATAGGGCGATAGCACTCGATATCGCCAGCAAGAATAATGGAAACGTAATCAGACCTAATAAATTATTTAGCTCACCAATTTGAATGACTAATCCAAGGGCAGGAATCAATACAACCAAGAATATCGCTTGGGTCACCTCGCCAAAACCATTCCGTACCAGGCTCAAAGGCGGCACAGCATTGGCAAGAATCAGCGTGAAACCTACCAGTAATATCAGCCAACCTGCCAGAGGTATCCCCCCAATGATCGCCAAAAGGATTGTCAATGCAGCAGACATGGTCAAGCTGACCAGCGCAAATATTAGGACCGTTTGTTTTGGAATAGCCGGGCTTAATCCCCATCGGTCCTCATCGTCAGAATTGGCAGGCGTGATCAGTAATGAAAAATATGAGACCAAGAAGGACATTGCAAGTTGCATGCACCATCCAATCAGCAACCCCAAGATAAGCGTGGTTGGATTGATGCGAGTTCCCACAAAATAAGCAATCCCCGCTCCGATGCCATAATATCCAAGGGCACCTAACAACTCAATTGGCGATTGAATCCGAAAGAACTCCTTAACCTTTAGCGGTCTAAGGTCTTTTAGGTCATTCATAAGCGATTTTTACCCGATTTCATTTGCCGAGCAGACTCCGTATGAAGAATTTCAAATTTGCCGGTCTTTCAGCCAACCGGCGCATGAAATAGGGATACCACTGGGTACCGTAAGGAACATATACTCGAACCCGGTATCCCTCAGACACCAACCGGTCCTGCAAATCTCGCCGAATGCCATACAGGAATTGGAATTCGAAAGCTTGTGGCGGGATGCCCATTTCTGTCGCTTTAGATTGGACAAATCGGATACGGCGTATGTCATGCGTAGCAAAGGCAGAAATTGGCGCGATGCGCCCATCATCGCTGCCAGGCGGTTGACCGTGCAGCACCGCACCTGACAACATTATACCTGCCAATTTATCATAATTTTCATCAACATCTTGTTTAACCGGGAAAGCTACATCTGCCGGCTCCATATATGCGCCTTTGCACAACCGAACCCGTCCACCTTCTTCCATAATACGGGCAACNNCATTTGCTCAAAAACCCGCAGGGTCATATCCGTCAGGGAGGAATCCTCCATATCAATCCTAATCATGATCCCCAGTTGAGCTGCTTTCTTGACAATCCGCTCCAAGTTATCTGCGCAGCGATATTCATCCATCGTTAGTCCAAATTGGCTAAGCTTGACAGACACATTCGCTTTGACTTGACTTTCATTAATCGCATCCAAAAGCGACAATATTTCAGATACTGCCTCTTCAGCCTGATCCCAGCTGCTTGTATTTTCTCCCAGTGCATCCAATGTGGTGAGAAGACCTGCTTCATTCAGAGCGCGGGCAGCCTGCATGGCAGCTGAGACGGTCTCACCTGCCACAAACCGGCTGGCAACCCGTTTGGCAACTCCCCATCTTGAGACGATTTTCTGCGCCAAACGGTTTTGGGAAAGGAAAATCAGTAAGCTGCGTAACATTTAATCACCTCAATAATGGGGTGATTTTATCATATTCAGATTTCAATAGTCAGGGACAAAAATATTGACCACTGGTTGAAACCTCAGATATTTATAGACTACAATTAAGCTTGTCAATCCATAAATAATCAGGGTAGCCCGCGCACATGTCGCGTTGAGTTTTCAACATCTATGGAGAATATTTATGATGAAAGATTTGTATGTCCTCAGTCCAGCTGTTCAAAATGCCTTTCAGCATAAACTTCCAATCGTTGCGTTAGAATCGACTGTCATTACTCATGGGTTGCCACACCCCGACAACCTGTCACTGGCGCAGCAAATGGAAGAGGTTGTCCTGAACGAAGGTGCCGTTCCCGCAACTATCGCCCTATTTGGGAATAAGATCCATATTGGTTTAACAGCAGAAGAATTGACCATGGTTGCGACCGCTTCCCATGTCCGAAAAGTCAGCCGACGTGATTTTGGGATTGTTCTGGCGCAGGGTGAAGTTGGAGGAACAACGGTAGCAGGTACCCTTTTTGCTGCAAACCAGGCTGGAATTAAGGTTTTTGCAACCGGGGGCATTGGCGGCGTGCATCGCGGCGGCACGCTGGACATCTCCGCGGATCTTCCTGAGTTGGGGAAGACACCGATGATTGTTGTCTGTTCGGGAGCCAAGTCAATTTTAGATTTGCCTGCAACGATTGAAGTTCTCGAAACTGAAGGCGTGCCTGTGATTGGTTACCAAACAAGTGAATTTCCGGCTTTTTTCTCCACCCATTCAGGTTTGCCCGTAACAGCTCGAGTGGAAACGCCACTACAAATCGCTCAAATAGCCATTCAGCATTGGAAAGCGGGCATCAATACTGCAATTCTGGTGGCAAATCCCCCGCCTGTCGACGCGGCAATATCTTCCTCCGAAATGGATGTCTTGATTGATCAGGCGCTGCTTGAGGCTGAAAAACAGGGTATCAAAGGCGCGGATGTGACACCTTTTATATTAGGGAAAATCAACCAATTGAGCAGCGGAACCAGCCTGCAAGCTAATTTGGCATTATTGCTCTCAAATGCTCGGCTGGCAGCTCAAATCGCTGTTGCAATCCAGCCTCCTGCCAATCATGTGGTTTGAACACCAATCTAAGGCGCTGTGGTATAGGTCGGCCAACGTGTAATGGTCGGAGAGGGGGTGATGGTCGCTGTCCGAGTCAACGTAATCGTTGGGATAGGCGTTTTGGTACCTGTGGGTAATGGTGTACGGGTTCCTGTTGCAGTCCGGGTTGATGTGACAGTAGGACGCAT
>DFYN01000142.1:4671-5964 GCA_002383615.1 Anaerolineaceae bacterium UBA4081 | reverse complement strand
GCATTACACTCCGAAAATCCAAAACCACCCGAACCGCCATTCCAGGCAGATGTCTCATAACATACAAGCGTATCTCCCCGATACCAAAGAGCTGACCATTGTGCGCCGTTTGCCAACTTGTCAAAACTAAATGTCGCGTACATTTTTACAATAGGGTTGGCAAATTCTTCAGCTGGGTTTATGGGTTGATTGGCTGAATCGATCTCCCTGGCAAACTCAATCGGTGAAAATACACCATCTGGATTGGGAATAAGGGGAGTAACCATAAGTGTTACGATTAGTTCTGGTAACGCAGGCGTGTTGGTAATCGCTGGCGTGGTGGTAATAGTCGGTGTTTCAGTAATCGTTGGCGTCAAACTTATGGTCGGTGTCAAAGTTATCGTTGGGGTTAATGTAATGGTTGGCGTGGGTGGAAACACACGATATGCCATTGGCTCGGCAAAACGCTGAATTGCATACCCAAGTCCACCTAAGAGTATTGCCACCAGGATATATCGCCATCCCCGCGCAATCAATTCTTGCCGTTTGCGGAAATAAAAAATCTTCCGCCCGCGTTGGATGGCATTTACCCCCAACCAGAAGGTAATGATGACTGCAACAATCGTAAGGATAACGGCAGTTACTACTGCAGTCCGAATATCCAGATTCATAAATAATCGGTTCTCCAATTTGCTAACTGATTATAGCATGCTGTTTTTATGAATTTCATTGGTTGTTTGCGTTGCGTTATTATAACCTCTCGGTTAGAATAAAATAACCGGTCATTATGCCACTCGAAATCGGATACCTCTTAAACGAACGCTATCTTATTTTGTCAATCCTGGGTCAGGGGGGCATGGGCTCCGTCTACCAGGCACTTGACCAGAATTTAAACGTCCTGGTAGCTATTAAAGAAAACCTTTTCCTGACGGATGAATATGCACGCCAATTCCAACGGGAAGCCAGCATTATGGCTAGCTTGAGGCACGCCAACCTCCCACACGTAGTCGATTACTTCATCATCCAAGGACAGGGTCAATACCTGGCAATGGATTATATTGAAGGAGAAGATTTACGTGAACGCATCCAACGTGAAATTACTATCCCCGAAACGGATGCCATCCTGATTGGTGCAGCAATTTGTGATGCCCTCACTTACATGCATAGCCGCCAATCGCCCGTCATTCACCGCGACATCAAACCTGGCAACATCCGCATCACCCCTGATGGGCAGGTTTTCCTAGTAGATTTTGGCTTGGTCAAGGTGATGGAAGACAATCAGGCAACCACAACGGGTGCACGGGCAATGACTCC
>DFYN01000142.1:0-4533 GCA_002383615.1 Anaerolineaceae bacterium UBA4081 | reverse complement strand
GAAAGCTTCAAGCAAGCTTTACTGTCATCAGCAAACTTGAATCACCTCGCTCCGCGTTCAGTCACCGTAACGCCTCCTCCTGACCCCACCCAACCAGCCGATGCGGTTGCCCGAAAAAACAGCGACAGTAAACCCCAATCGCGCACAGACTTTCGCCGTTTACGGCGAAAAGTTGTTCGGTCCGTCCTCATATTTTCGGGTGTAGCAGCCGTTCTCAGCCTCGTTGCCTTGTTTTATTTCAAACCAGAAATTCCCTTAAGGGCGATTGGGAGCATTTTACCCACTCAACATCCTACGGTTATCACAGCCACGCTGTTTCCTCCAACTCAAACCCAACCGCTGACCAGCACCTTTACACCGTCACCTGAACCTTCACCGTCTGATACCGAGGTTATTGTCATAGCTCCTACTGCCTTACCCACCTTCACATCGACGGCTACACTTACATTGGAACCCACGCCTNNGCAGACGGCAGTAATCAGCGCCAAATATCTAACATTAAGAATGGGGCTTGCCAGCCTGAATGGTCACCTGACGGGAGTCAGATACTTTTCATCTCGCCGTGCGAAGAAAAAAGGAATTCTTACCCAGGCACCAAGATTTATGTGATGAATGCAGACGGGTCCGATGTTCAGTTGCTGCCCATTCCTGAAGATCCAGCTGGAGATTACGACCCCTCTTGGGCACCGGATGGCGTCCAAATTGCGTTTACTTCACTGCGTAGCGGGCGTCCTCACATCTGGATTTACAATTTAGAAACAGGTATTCTGGATGAACTCAGTAACACCCGCTTCCCGGATTTCCAACCGGATTGGGATCCATCCAGCAAAAATATCGCCTTTATCCGCTCATTCAATAGCAACCAGGTTTGGATTCACCCGACCAACGGCGAGGAAGCCTGGCAGTATTCCGTCAGCGGTAATGTGGATAATTTTGATCCTTTGTGGTACCAGAATGGTGAAGCGATACTTTACAGCCAGGCTCCAGTCTCGGGGACAACACCGCCCTGGTTGGTCAGTCTCGCCTATGAAAAACGCGGCACATCCGCAGAAGTGCGCATACCGCCACTTGTACCAAATGAGCCGCTCTTTCCACTTTCTCAATCTACAATCTCACCTGATAGTCAGTGGATCGTGTTTGAATCCTGGCCGGACGGCGTCAACCATGATATCTACCGCATGGCAATAGATGGTAGCGGACGCGTTAGGCTCACCAAAGACCCGGGTTATGATTTCAGCCCTGTCTGGCGTCCATTACCATAATCCATTGCTTACCCAAATAATTGCTTTACATAAGGCTCTGCAAAGAGTGTTGGACCGCCTCCGGTATGCCAAAACAGCACCCGGTCTGATGTTTTAAAGAAACCCTGGCGGATAAGTCCTATCATCCCTGCTGCTGCGCGTCCTGTGTACACAGGATCCAAAATTATTCCTTCGTACCTGGCTGCCAGGCGGATTGCTTCCATTTCAGGCTCACCCATGATGGCATAGCCCGCGCCAAGGTAATCTGCATTCACCTGGATATCTTCCGGCGAAACAGCAACTGTCTCGCCCATTCTGTCGGCAGCTTCGCATGCCAAATTTGCGACTGCTTGTTGCAGATCAAGTTTCGGTGAATCAATAGAGATGCCCAACACTGTGCCTTTGAAGTTGTGCCGAACAGCGCCAAGCGTCAAGCCTGCCTGAGTACCTGCAGAGGAAGAGGCGACAACGATCCAGTCTATCTCCACACCTTGCTCTATAAATTCTGCCATAGCAGATTCATAACCCAGCGCACCAGTCGGGGTGGACGCACCTAAAGGAATGAGGAATGGGCGTTTGCCTTCTGCCCAGGCTTCATCGAAGACTTGCTTTAATCGGGCATCCCTTTCAGGTCGCGTTGTCCATACAATTTTGGCTCCAAATAATTCATTCAGTATCAAGTTGCCGTGTGGGACCTCGGGCTGAGTACCATTCAAGACTAAAATACAATCCAATCCATAACGGGCTGCCACCGCAGCAGTTTGACGGCAGTGATTGGATTGAATGCCACCGACAGTAATGAGTGTTTTCGCACCCACCGCCAGCGCTTCTGCAAGGACAAATTCCAGTTTTCGGGTCTTATTGCCCCCAAAAGCCAAACCGGTTTGGTCATCCCGTTTGATCCATAATTTCGGTCCTCCAAGAACAGCACTCAACCGGCTCATGGGTTCGACAGGTGTTGGCAAGTGAGCGATACGGATTCGTGGCACAGCAGTCATAATGATTCCTTCCTTTGATTTTGTTTTTTTCCTTGCTTCCGCATCACATCCAATATTTTTGGAAGGACACGCGTGTAAATAGAATAAAGCAAAGGCGATGGAGTGTAATCATAAGCGCCTAAAGTGCGCACGACAGTTCCGCCCCAGCCTTCCTTAAATCGAAATACACCCCACATGCTGTCTGTCTCATCAAATACATCCGGTGCGCCCCACATATCATACACATGGCAGCCAACAGACTTCGCATGTTGCATGGCAGAATATTGCAGCAAGTAATTTGGCATCCATTCCCTTGCATCGGCTCGCGACATTCCATATAGATACCAAGATTTGCCTGCAAAGTAGAACAGCATCAATCCTGCTACTATGCGCCCATTCACCTCTGCTACCAGAGGGGTTAACATATTGGCACTCAAATAGGTTTGCCAGATATTTATGTAATATGCCTTGGGACGTATCACAAAACCATCTCGCACAGCAGTCTCGCGATACATTTCGTACAAGGTATCAAACTCATCTCGGGTCGCAGCTCTGACAAGGACGCCTTTCTTGACTGCCAGTCTGTAATTATAGCGCGTCTTCTGTTTGAGCCGGCTGAGCCAAACATCTTCGTTATCAGAGATATCTACCCAGACTGAATTTCGAAATTGGATTTGATCAGAAGAATAACGCCAACCGCGAGAAGTTATTTCCTGCAAAATTGCGTGCCCAACTTCAGATTCCGTGGATTCTGGTTCATCCGGAATGCCCGTCCCCAGCACCAGTTCAGGATCCATCTTGATGAAAATTGCGCCTGCTTGATGTGCATACTTTTGCAGGTCGTCCAGGACCCTCTGGGTCAATTCGCTATCAGACCAATCCAGCAAGGGACCACGCGGCACATATAGGACCGACAAATTTAAAGCAAACCCTCGCACACGTAATCGCCTGTGAAGGATTTGCGCTGCAGCAACAACTTGATTTAGCGAATCCTTCCAGAAAAACCGGTAGGGTTCCCAGCCATGGGCAGCCTTGATTTCGCCCCACTGCCAGGTTTGCAACAAGTGTGTGCCTGGCAAGTGACCAATTTCAGTATTCCAGATTTCGGAATTAGTGACGGGTTCCATATTCCATCAATTCAAGGCATTTTTGCACAGCTTCCCAATGNNGGAGAGAAATATGAAACTGCAAGTGCCTCCGGACCCGGCGCGATGATTCCAGTAATGACTTCTGCTTTATATAGCACCAATATGCCGTTCCCTCTTGGATCTGTATCATACAAGAATACACCTACCAGTTCTGATGTAGTGACTATCAAACCGGTCTCTTCCCTGGTTTCTCGCTCAGCAGTTGCGTTAGGTGTTTCATCCACTTCTGAATATCCAGCCGGTAAATACCAGGTACCTCGCCACGGTTCAATAGCTCTTTGGACAAGTAACAAACCATCCTCAGAAATAATTGCGCACCCAGCGCCAACCTTCAGTTGTTGGTAATGGACCTTTCCACAGGCTGGACACACTTCCCTCATCCTTCCTTCGATCATATGAGAACCCAGGGAAGTACCGCAGTCGTAACAATAATGGCTCATGCAGCTTCACCCCCGCGGCGTGCAGACCATATCCGGTAAAGTTTATAAAGAAACGGTTGGTAAATCCGATCAAATCCTCCAACAGTGCGCTTGACCTCTCCACCAAATCCCCGCTTGAATCGATACACTCCCCACAAACCATCAGACCGCCCTGAGAATTCAGCTTCCAATNNATTGTAATAAATAAGCAGGCATTCGTTGCCGTTCCTTATCGCTGGAGGCGCCATAAAGGTACCATGCACGGTCTCCGCTGGCAAACACCATCAATCCTGCCAATAATTGTTCATGATAGGAGGCAATCAACAAAGCAGCTTGATCATTCTTAGAGAAAAGGTCATATGCCTGTTGGTAATACGCCTGCGTATGCACGCCAAACCCATCACGATTTCCGGTTTCCATAATTAATTGATAAAAAGCTGGTATGTCAGACGATTCATGGATCTGTATTTCACTCCTTTGCGCCAATCTAATATTGTACCGGCATTTCTGGCGCATTCGAGCCAACCAATCGTCCTCGTCCCCTGATAACGTAACCATAATCGTTCGGCGTGGTTGAATACCTGATGAAGGTACAAAACCACTTAAATTTGATTCCGTTGTGGAATTAATCGGTTCCCAATCATCTGGTTCCACTTTTAGAAAAACCGCCCGTTTGGAACGACACAAGGCATCCAGTTCCGGAATCAAAATTCGCCAATCTGTACCAATTGGTCCAAAAGGGGTGTAA
>DFYN01000178.1:2578-3178 GCA_002383615.1 Anaerolineaceae bacterium UBA4081 | reverse complement strand
TGCAGTTATTTGAGCAATCAATGAAAGGTCGCGCGTTGAGGCTGTTGATAGCTGGCGAAGCGGATGACGCACGGATTCGAGAAGCAGTGCAAGTAACCCTCCTACAATTAGGAATAGGATTCCACCTCCCCACCATAATCGCTCATTGATCATTGCAATTTGCTTTTCAAGGGTTACGCCTGGAACTGACAGGCGCAAAACTGCTTGGGTTGCATAACCGACCCGGACGGGAACTGCTGCATAAATCATGTTTTGATTGAGAGTATTGGACACGCGTTTACTGGTTATTTCCATGCCGGTCAGGGCGGCTTGAACTTCGGGTCGTGAAAGGTGATTATCCATTATGGACGCATCCATGCTGGACTCAGCCAGCACAACGCCGTCTGCACCAATGAGGGTCACGCGGGTATTCGATTGACGGGCAAGGATGCCTGCCCACGCTTTTATTTCGTCTTGGTTTGCAGTTTCGAGCAATTGGCTAACCTGAAATGAGGCTATTCTCGCCTGCGTGAGTAGGTTAGTTGTCAATTGGGTCGAAAGCGCTTCTCCCATCCAATTTGATAACAAGGAGCCTGTCATAGCCAGGCTTATGGCAAGTAT
>DFYN01000178.1:190-2555 GCA_002383615.1 Anaerolineaceae bacterium UBA4081 | reverse complement strand
GCCACCGAATATGCACATCCACTGACCGGCTGTCTCCAACGTATTCCCATCCCCAAACCGCGTTGAGGATGACCTCACGACTCAAGACATGACCCCGATGCTGGGCGAGGAATACCAACAAGTCATACTCTTTGGGCTTAAGCGATAGGGGTTTTCCATCCAGGAAGACCTCATGACGGGTTTCATCAATGGAAAGGTTCCCCATCGTTGTAATTTGATGGCTCATGGCTGGTGATGATTGCGATTCCGAGCGGATCAATCGCACGCGGCGAAGCAAAGCTTTAACGCGGGCAATCAGCTCCCGAACGGAAAACGGTTTGGTCAAGTAATCATCTGCGCCAACTTCTAATCCCACCACGCGGTCAATTTCGTCATCACGTGCAGTCAACATGAGAATTGGCACATTCATTTCCTGCCGAAGCAAACGGCACACTTCAAACCCGTCCATACCTGGCAACATGATATCCAGGATGATAAGGTCAGGCTTTAAGGATCGTGCTTTTTCAACTGCCTGGGGACCATCCACTGCGGTTTCAACTGAGTATCCCTGATGTGTCAGGTTGTAGGCTAGCGTTTCACGCAGGGTTGCTTCATCATCTACGATAAGGATCAATTCACTCATGGCGCATGACCTCATCCAGCAATTGACCAAATTCAGCCGCAATATCGGAGCGGTTGAATTTGGTTTCGATGTATTGCCGACCAGCCAATCCCATCTTCCGACCCAGCGCAGGGTCAGCCGCGAGGGTGCGAATGGCATCTGCCATTTCCGCCGCATCACCGGGTGTCACAAATATGCCAGCTTGCGCGTCTTCCACCACGGCTCTGATGACTCCATCGATGGCAAGGATGACCGGTCTTCCTGCAGCCATATAATCAAAAACCTTATTTGGGTAGGTCGTTTTATATAACTCGATGGGTTTAAGGATAGCTACACAGGCATCTGCGGCTGCAAGGGCATCCGTCATTGCCGACTTTGGCAGGGGGGGCAGGAAGGTTACATTGGTCAGTTGAGCTGCCTGTGCGTAGGCTTGCAGGGCTGCTTTTTCTTTGCCACTGCCTAACAGGACGATGGCGATATCCTGATTGTCTTCAACTTTCTTGGCTGCGTCCAATAGAATTTGCAGGTCATTGGATAATCCGTGGGCTCCAGCGTACAACACCACATATTTTCCGGTTAAGCCATACGTCTGGCGGAACTCACTGCCATTTGACTGCGGATCAAACATGGCAGGGTCCGCGCCGTTGGGAATGAGTGTGACTACCCGAGCGCCTCTCGATTTAACATGGCTAATATAACCAGGTGAATTAACCATCACGTGATTTGCATGGCGGTATAAGAAACCTTCCAACCAGAGTGAAAGGCGAACCAAAAGGGGGTTCTTCAACACACCTACTGCAATTGCAAATGCTGGCCATAAATCGCGGACTTCGAACAGGAAACGGACTCCTTTCAGGCGCGCTAGAAGCCAGGCAGTGAATCCTTGAAATATAGGTGGAGAGGTGCCCCAAACCAAATCAACATGGTCAACACTCAATCCTACAAAGAAGGAAGAAAACATAAAACTTAAGAAGGATAAAATGCGATGAAAGAAACTTCGGTGCAGCGCGGAGTAAGTATAGGCGCGGATGACCGTGATACCTTCAGGTGTGACAGACCGTTCAGCCCACCGGATGCGGCTGGTGGCTGCTCCGGTCATATAACTCACCGGGCTGGCAATGATGGTGACCCGGTGCCCTTCAGCTTGCAAATAACTGGCTAATTCATGATGGCGGGTTCCTCCTGCCTCATCCAACCCAGCATAAGCCTGATGAATCAGCAATATGTGCATAAATAAATTGTACGCTAATCAAGCAGAGGGAGGGAGGGTAATTGCCAGGTGGTTTGCAGTGTGATTGCTCCCGTTGCACAAGATGATATCCGAACCGATAAGGCTGGGACTCGGACGCCATAGGTGGGAGAGCGCCAGCCAAATAGTTCAGCTTTATCACCTCCGATCTGTGTTTCACCAGCACGGATAATCTGGCAAGTTATCTTTGTGTCCTGCTCGTCAACCCTGGCTGAAAATGTGAGATTGACCTTGCCTTTTTGCGTACGCAGGATCAAAGTTGGTTCTTGCCATTCCCAGGGTTCATCTACCAATAACCAATGCAGTGTGACTCTCTGTGGTTTAGGGTCGCGTAAAGTGACATGGTCAATAACCACTAACCTGTCCGGTGCGGTCCAACAGACATCGCGAATATGCTTCCAACCACCATAAGCAGCCTGGTGGCTGACTTGCAGCCAGCCCGATGGGGCAGCAGGAGGTTGTACAACTGCACTTGACCAGCGCAGCCAGCGGAAGCGACCAGCCTTCAACATGGG
>DFYN01000178.1:0-124 GCA_002383615.1 Anaerolineaceae bacterium UBA4081 | reverse complement strand
TTGACTGCGCGGATGGATGCCCAGGCTCTATGGGAATCCAGACGAGAGGAGTGGGTATAAGATTGCTGGTCTGGTTGCTCAGGAGGCTTGGCTAAGCCCAACCACAATAATGGTTCATCCCAGG
>DFYN01000026.1:17025-17218 GCA_002383615.1 Anaerolineaceae bacterium UBA4081 | reverse complement strand
TGCGCGGCGAGGCGTAATTAGCGCGGTCGAATAAACAGAAAGGATTGGATGAGCCGGCATCTTGCTGGCTCTTTGCTTTGTGGAAAGTTGTCCATTTACTGTGGGGCGGGTTGTAGTAATTGCACCCCGGATATGCAAGTGTCGGGTTTCGCACGAACAACAAGACGCGACCTACCAGGCTCCCAGGTGGGAC
>DFYN01000026.1:10567-17008 GCA_002383615.1 Anaerolineaceae bacterium UBA4081 | reverse complement strand
GCTATCTTGTCAGGAAATCCCACGGGTTGACACGTCCGTAGGTGTCGCTCATCAGTTCAAAGTGCAAGTGCGGACCACTGGAATTGCCAGTCGAACCCATGGCGCCAATTGTTGCGCCCTGGAAGACACTCATGCCGCAACTGACGTAGATATATTCCAGGTGGGCATATAGAGACTGCCAGCCGCCGTGGTCAATCACAACCACATTGCCGTAGCCCCAATCATTCCAGCCTGCGTAAACCACCACACCCGTATCGGTGGCGAAAATTGGATTACCCAACGCGCCAGCGACATCAATGCCGAAGTGGTTTGTTGCAGGTGAGTAATCGTATCCGGAAAGCCACTTCTCAGTAGAAGGCCATACAAACGTGCCTGTGCCCAGCGCGCCGCCATATACCGTGCCGCATGCGCCCGGTCCGAGCAGTTTGGCTGCTGCCGGGTTGTCACGGCTGATGCGGATGCCAGTCCAGGTGACATAATCACGCATACCGCCGGGTATAACCAAGCCGGTGTCCACCTTGATGTTGGGCGCAGCATAATCGCCCACAGATTCTTTACTCAGGTTGTTACCAGGCCAGTTAAGGATGTCATCCACAGAAACGTGGAAGTATTTTGCTACACCGTTCAAACCATCACCGGTATGCCACTGGTAATATGCGCCATCCACTGGCAGGATGCGCAGCTGCTGTCCGGGCGTCAGGCGGTGGGGGTCATCCCCCAGGATATCAGAGTTGCCCCACATCAGCGTTTCAGGTTTCAAGCCGAATTTTTCGGCGATCCCGAAAAGAGTATCTCCAGCGACAAC
Organism: Anaerolineaceae bacterium UBA4081; assembly: GCA_002383615.1. GTDB lineage: Bacteria > Chloroflexota > Anaerolineae > Anaerolineales > Anaerolineaceae > UBA4081. The sequence continues at coordinate 16,203 of DFYN01000026.1, read as the reverse complement.
AGTGTACATGGATATATCAAAACGGGGTCGCGCCGGTAAAACAGTATGCATGTCTGCCAGGCGGGTGATTCCTCGCAGCGTGTCTTCGCCACCTGCGGCTGTGATCGGTTTGGGACTTGCCGTTGGGGTTGCTGCTTCCAAAGGCGCAGCAGACACTTGATTTGTTCCGGTTGGCGGTTGATTCAGGTAAAAACGGCGCATTACCCAGGCTACAACCAAAACTAATACAATGACTGCCAGGATAGTGCCGATGTGCAGGATAGATTCGCCAAGCCCCCAGCGCAGCATGCGTTCCCAGAGAGCGCTCCATCCGTGGGAGGATTTATTCTGATGTTCTGCCTGAGTGTCAGGCGAAAATAATAGTTCAGTCATGAGCTTTCCTTGTCTGCATCATACCACAGACACAATAATCCAGACTAGATAGGGGATATCTCGCCGCGCATAGACCAGGGACCTGCCCAGGTGATGCGCACAGGCATAATCTGCCCGCGCAACTCATCCGGAGATTCCACGAATACCAGTTTGTTGGTTGGTGTGCGCCCGCGCCAGCGACCTTTGGATAATTCTTCGAACAAGACCGGCACCGTCTGCCCAATATGGCGGGCGTGAATTTCTGTGACCACCTCTTTTTGGAGGTCTTCCAGTAAACGGAAACGGCGCCATTTCTCATCTGCAGGGACGTCATCTACCATGCGGCGTTCAGATACTGTGCCGATGCGTGGAGAGTAGCGTGCCAGGTGGGCAACATCCATACGCAATTCAGCCAGGAGGTCGTAAGTATGCTGGAATTGCTCAGCCGTCTCACCAGGGAAGCCAACAATGATATCGGTGGCAATGGATACACCCGGAATCATGCTGCGAATGTGCTGGACCAAATGCCGATACTGGTCCGCTGTGTAACCGCGTTTCATGTTCTCCAGGACAGTGTCATCGCCTGCCTGGGCGGGAACTTCTATATGGGGCATCACTTTTGGCAGGGTTGCGACAGCTTCCAACAGTTCATCGTGCATCCAGTTGGGGTGCGAAGTCAGGAAACGGATGCGCTCAATACCATCCACGGCGCTGATGCGGCGCAGCAAGCCTGCCAGGCTGGGGTAAGAGGGCTCGTCCTTGCCGTAACGGTCCACAATTTGACCTAACAGGGTGACTTCTTTGACGCCCTGGGCAGCCAGCGCCCGGGCATCTGCCAGGATATCTTCCGGCGGACGGCTGCGCTCAATGCCGCGCCGGTAGGGGATGATGCAATAGGTACAGGCGTGCGAGCAGCCCAACACCACTGGAATGAAGGAACTGACCAATGCTCCGCGTTCTTCGAGTGGCAGGATGCGGTCTTCATCCATCACCGCGAAGCGCAGGGCGGTCTCAGCCTCCGCTTCGCTGCGTCCCAGGCGCTGGGAGAGGAATTCTATGAGGGGGCGCGTGTCTGAGGGCGCAGAAAAAACATCCACATAGGGAAAACGTTCGCGCAAGCGAGGATTGTCATTCACACCCACCAGGCAACCCATCAGGTTGATAACCAGATTGGGGTTGCGCTGTTTGAACGGTTTCATTTGAGTCAACCGACCGTATGCTTTGTCCTCCGCGCTCTGGCGCACCACGCAGGTATTCAGTACGACTACATCTACGTCATCCGGAACACTGCTTGGCTGGTAGCCCAAATGCTCCAAGGCACTGGCGACCCGCAAGGAGTCGGCGTCATTCATTTGACAACCTTCAGTCCAAATGTAGTATTTCATGAGCGAAAATTATAACAGAATGTCGGTGGTAAATATGCCAATGTAAGTCGGATTTAGTGCAGAAGAAGTCTGGTAAAATTGCCGCTATGAATGCTTATTTACGTCAACATCCCCGCCGGCTGAAACCGGTGGTCATTATCCTGGCTGGAATAGCTGCTCTGGCACTTCTGGCAATTTTGGTCTATCAAATCCCGGCAGTCAAAAATCGCCTGGAATGGCGTTTGGACGCGGCGATGACCTACGTGCAAAGCCGTTTAGACCCGGCAGGCGCGCTGCCGACTCCCAACCTGGCGACGACGCAGCAGGTTATGCCCACTGTGACAGCCACAGCAACCCTTCAGGTAACCGCCACGCCGATTGAAACGCCCACCCCGACAGTCGCGCCAACCGCGCTGCCGGCGGCGGTCCAATTGCCTTCCCCTGCCTGGGAAAAAGAAGACTGGAACGCCTGCGGTCCGGCAACCTTAGCCATGCACCTGAAGATGTACGGCTGGTCTGGCGATCAGTTCACAGTTTCCAGCGTAATCAAACCACTTCGCGAAGACCGCAACGTCAATATTGAGGAACTGGTGTATTACGTGCGCACCCAGGTGGGTTGGCTGAATGCGGAATATCGGGTTGGTGGCGACATCGACACTTTGCGGCTGCTGCTCGCCAATGGCATACCGGTCATGATTGAAGGTACGTTCATGCTGACGCCGGATAATCCGTACTTGCGCTACAACGACGACCGCTGGGCAGGGCATTACATATTGTTGACCGGCTATGACGATAGCGCTCAGAAGTTTATCACCCAGGATTCTGAACTGGGGGCTGACCAAATGGTAACCTACAGCCAATTGGATGCGGATTGGCAGGCGTTCAACCGGGTGTACCTGGTATTGTTTACCGCTGACCAGCAAGTTTTAGTCCAGCAATTGCTGGGTGAGGAATGGGATGCGGATACCAACAGGCAAAACGCTCTGGATGAGGCTCTGCGAGAAACCCAGTCTGAGCCACAAAATGCATTTGCCTGGTTTAATCTGGGCAGCAATATGGCATATTTTGACCGTTATCCAGAAGCCGCGCAGGCATATGATCAGGCGCGCACAATTGGACTGCCGCAGCGCATGCTGCGCTATCAGTTTGGTCCCTTCATGGCGTACTTCAACACCGCCCGGTATGATGACTTGATTGCCCTGGCGGATTATGCTTTGAAAATTACTGCCAATTCCGAAGAGGCGATGTTATGGAAAGGCTGGGCGCTGTACAGGAAAGGCGATAAACCTGCTGCCCTTGAACAATTCCAAAAAGCGCTGGACGCCCATCCCAATTACTCAGATGCGTTGTACGCGTTGGATTTTGTGCAAAATAATTGACGAGAGACGAGATTCGAGATTAGTGACTTGTGATTAGTAAGTAGTAATAGCAATAAGTAATCAGGGAATCCCGCGATAAATTGGGTCGTGTGATGATGGTTTTGTAAAAAGGAACCGCCGCNNAGGGATTCCCGGGCACAAGGAGCGGGAAAGAAAGGACGAATTTTGTTCCCGAGCCGGAGGTGCTTTCTACCTGGATTTGTCCACCCTGCTTGAGGATAATCTCGCGCAACAATGGCAGCCCAACTGCCAAGCCCGCAAACCGGCGCGGGCGGGTAATTTCGGGTGGTGGCGGGTTCTCTTCAAATAGATGAGGGAGGCGCTTGGAGTCGATACCGATGCCGGTATCAATCACACTTAACCGGGCTGTCTCTGCCTGCGTCGCAAGCGTGATGGTTACTTGACCATCCGGGTTGGAATATTTGATGGCATTGCTGACCAATCCTTCGACTGCCTGGGTCAGCAGCAGGGTGTCAGCCAAAATGACCACTGCATCTTCAGGAACATCTGTGACCAGCGCAATCTTGTACAGGTGGGCATAATGCTGATAGCGGGTAGCTACGAATTTAACCACTTCATCCAACCGGCATGTGGACGAAGAACTACTGGTGGGTGTGATTTTGAGCGGTGCAACTGCTTCAGCAATTCGTCCAAGTTGAATAATTTGGTCTTGCAGGGCAGTTAACGCCTGACGTTGCTCGGCTGTCCAGCGGGCTGTTGGGTCTTTTACCAGGCGCTCAAAAGCAGTCCGGGACACCTCAATCGGTTGGCGCATTTCTTGGCGCACCGTGAGTAAGATTGCATCTGTCACACGCTGCTCCGTTTGTGCCTTATCAGCAAGGACTTGCAACGAGCTGGCACGATCTTCCATGCGGCTCAACAGGCGGGCATTCACCAGGGCAATGGCGGCAAAATCAGCCACAGCTTCCAGGAGATTTTGTTCGCTGGCGATGAAAGGACTGGGCGTTTTTCGAACCACGACCAGCAAACCAGCTACCTGTTTTTGGATGCGGACTGGCACAATCATTGCGGACCGCCCCAGCGAGGCTATCCGGAATCGGCGCATGGCTTCACCGTGGATTGTCAGAGTCTCACCCGACAGGGCAACCAGTGAACTGATACCATCATCCCACGGTTGTTTTAAGCGCAGCCCCAGGGACGCTGGTAAGTTGTATTGTGCTGCCAACAGGTAATTTTTGCTGGACTCATCCCGGATGAGCAGCCAACCCAAATCAGCCAGGCTGACTTTAACTGCGCCTTCCAGAATGCGGTCAAATAAGAGGTTTAAATCTGTTAGAGATGTGACAGCCTTACCCAAGGCAAAAATAGTTGTCAATTCACGGACACGCTGCTGTAATTCAGCATTTGTTTGACGCACCTGGCGGGTCAGGCGGTCATGCTCGCGGTGCTCATGGACACGGGTTAAGACGCGCTCAACCACGGACAAGATTTCGGGTTCGCGGGCAGGCCAAAGCAGGAAATCCACTGCCCCCAGGCGGAAGGTCTGCAGCACATCTGCATCGCTGCCCTTGGGGGCTACCATGATGACCGGTATGTCCACCTGCTGTGATTTGAGCGCAACTAGAAAATCTTTACCGCTCAAGCCCGTCATAACCATATCGCAAACGATTAAATCGGGGTTGACTTGCGCCAGCGTGCTGAGCGCATTGGCGGCGTCATCGATGGCAGAAACGGCAAAGCCAGCCGCTTCCAGGGTTTGATGCGCAATCATATCGCGCACAGCACTGTTTTGGCTGACGACAAGGATGCAATCCTTCATGGCACACATATAAAAATAATAGCATGGAGGTGAAAAGTTGGGTAGTAAAAAAGGGCGACCAATTTATTTCATGAGAAAAAGGGATTAGAGTTACATAAGAACTGTGCCTGTACTATTGACTTGCGCTTTAAATTAAGCATACAATCAAGTTATGGAATATCAAGATTATTATCAAGTTTTAGGCGTTCCCAAAACGGCGAGCGTTGCGGATATCCGTAAAGCTTATCGCAAACTGGCGATGGCGTATCACCCAGACCGCAACCCTGGCAATAAAACGGCTGAAGATAAATTTAAGCAGATAAATGAGGCATATCAAGTCTTATCTGACCCCGAGAAGCGGAAGCGGTATGACCAATTAGGTGCATCTTATCAGCAATGGGAGCAGGGCGGCGGAAATCCAGGCGGCTTCAACTGGCAGGACTGGGCAGGGCGTGGTGGCGCTGGAGGCAGCCGACCACAGGCATCCAGCGCTGACCAGGAAGCCATGTTTGGCGCATTTTCTGATTTCTTTAATATGATATTTGGCGATATGGGTGGTGTGCAAACCAGGAGCCGAACTGGACGCCGCCCCGTCAGCCGTCAAAATTTGGAGCAACCGGTCACCGTCAGCTTTATGGAAGCCTTCAAAGGCACCGAGCGCTTGCTGCAAATTGGCGATAAACGGTTCACCATCAGCATTCCAGCCGGCGTGGATAATGGTTCCAAGGTGCGGATCCGCGGCGCAGCGGACGGCGCTGACCTGCTGCTGGTGGTGACTGTGAC
>DFYN01000026.1:8165-10558 GCA_002383615.1 Anaerolineaceae bacterium UBA4081 | reverse complement strand
TTAACTATCCCTGCGGGCACTCAACCCGGGCAGACTTTCCGACTGAACGGGCGGGGAATGCCGCGCTTATCCGGCGATAAGACACCGGGTAATCTATATGCACGAGCAAAGGTAAACCTACCTAAGAAATTGACTCCCCAACAGCGTGAGGTGTTCGAAACCCTGCGGAAGCAGGGTCTGAAATAGCCTATGACAGAGGTGTGAAATGAAAAGAATATCTATTTTACTGGTAATTGCGGTTTTATTGCTCACAGCACTGGCATGCAACCTGACTCCCTCCTTCACTCTGCCGGATTTTAGCCTGCCGAAGTTTAATCAACCGGACTTTTTCGGTGAAACTGCTCCGGCTAACCCTTCCAACCCACCCTCCAGTCAACCAGTGGTGACGCCGCGTGCGCCCATTGTCATTGAAGGAGGCGTCCAAAGTGAAGAATTGCTGATTGCCCTTTATCAGCAGGTAGAGCCGGGCGTTGTCTCTATCAAGGTAGCGTCTGATATCGGCAGTGGTCAGGGGTCCGGTTTTGTCTTTGACACGCTGGGACATATTGTGACCAACTACCATGTAGTGGAGGGCGCTACGTACCTGGAAGTTGATTTTCCGTCCGGCATCAAAGTGCGTGGTGAAGTGGTTGGGACTGACCTGGACTCGGACCTGGCTGTGATCAAAGTAGACCTTCCGGAGGATCAATTGCATCCTCTGGCGCTGGGCGATTCAGACGCCTTGCAGGTAGGTCAAACCGTGGTTGCCATTGGCAACCCCTTTGGCTTAAGCGGCACCATGACGACGGGTATTGTCTCTGCCAAGGGACGCACCCTTGAATCCTTCCGCACCACAGCAGACGGCAATGCGTTTTCTGCCGGCGACATCATCCAAACGGACGCAGCCATCAATCCCGGCAATTCAGGTGGACCGCTGCTAAACTTGCGCGGTGAGGTGGTGGGCATCAACCGGGCGATCCAAACAAGCAATCCAACCATAGATGGATCAGCGACCAACACCGGTATTGGTTTCGCGGTTTCCATTAACATTATCAAGCGGGTTGTGCCGGTGTTGATTGCCGATGGACACTATGACTATCCCTACCTGGGTATCAGCAGCATGAGCGAGATCAGCCTGATGGAACAGGAAGCGCTTGGATTACCCCAATCTACAGGCGCTTATATCCTTGAGGTTGTGACTGGTAGTCCAGCGGATGATGCTGGTTTAATCGCTGGGACGAAGCCAACCAGTATTCAGGGCTTATTGGGGGGTGGTGATTTGATTACTGCCATCGACGGNNTACGCAACAACGAAACCAAGGAGGTGACTGTCACGCTCGGCAAACGACCGTAGCAAAAACCCCTGATAGGCGATTCATCAACCAGGAGGTTGCCATGTTAACAGATTCAGACCTGCGGACGCTGGTGGCGTTCTCGTCACCGTCATTAGTGTTGAGCGTTTACCTCAACACAGAGCCATCAGAAGGCAACGCAGAAGCCTACAAACTTCGCTTGCGCACGATGCTAAAATCGATTTACCTGCCTGAGGATACAGAAGCTGTGATACGGTATGTGGAACACGAATATGGCGGTCAGGGTCGGGGGGTGGCGGTATTTTCGTGTGCAGCACAACAATTTTTCCACGCGTTTCCGCTGGCAGTACCAGTGCCAGACCTGGTACATGTCAGCGACCGAGCCAGTGTGAAACATCTGGCAAACCTGTTTGACAATTATGGTGGATATGGCGTTGTATTGGTGGATAAGCAAGGCGCCCGAGTTTTCTCGTTCCACCTGGGAGAATTGCGTGAACAGGAAGGAATCCTTGGTGAGCCTGTCAAACACACAAAACGGGGTGGCGCGTCTGCCATGCCGGGCAGGCGGGGAGGTACAGCGGGTCAAACCCAACATGTGGATGAAATTATTGAAAGAAATATGAAGGAGGCAGTCGAATTTTCAGTTAGATTCTTTGAGCAAAATCACGTCCGACGCATCCTGATTGGCGGCACGGACGATAACGTCACCTTATTCCGCAGCCTGCTGCCAAAAACATGGCAGAGTTTGGTGGTGGACACATTTGCCATGCCGATGACAGCCAGCCATGCTGAGGTATTTTCCAAAGCCATGGAGTTGGGGCGTGCAGCTGAAACCCGGCGTGAAAGCAAATTGGTGGAGGATATGATTACGGCAGCTGCCAAGGGGGGTGGGGCAGTGACAGGTTTGGAAGAAACTTTGCAGGAAGTGAACCTGTCAAAAGTCCAGTTATTGGTAATTGCTGAGGGCTTTGCTGAAATAGGTTACCGCTGCAAGGGATGTGGTTGGCTGACAAGCCTGCGTGCCACGCCTTGCCCGGTGTGCGGCGGCGAGATGGAAGGGCAGCCTGATGTAGTGGAACTGGCAGTCAGCGCGGTTATGCG
>DFYN01000026.1:6384-8131 GCA_002383615.1 Anaerolineaceae bacterium UBA4081 | reverse complement strand
TTACGGTGTTTGCAGCTCTTGTGCCAGCAAGAGCAGGTTGGTGAAGAGGGCGTTTAATTCCGGTAATACTTTCTCGCCCACCGGAAAAGCCGATAAAGCGCCGTCCACACGCGCTTTCAACGCTTCGGAAGTGTCACCTGGGTGCAGCGTAACCAGGGCGTCCATGTTGGCAGCCAGTTGTTCCAGCGCCTGACGGGCGGTCAAGTTGTCAACGGGCGAACTGGACAGGGCTTTGATGGCAACGATGGTACTCACTTCAGCATTTTGGACGACCAACACCGCCTGTACCTTGTCGTGTTGCGCTTGCAGGTCTGCCACCTGAGCCTGAGCAGTTTCCAGATCCTTCTGGGTTTGTTTTAGTGTGAGCTCAGAGGTGGTCAGCAAGGCTTGCTTGGCAGACAGTTCCGCGCTGGTGTCTGCCAGTTTGGTCTGGGCAGGGGCAGCGATCAGGAAATACGCCAATCCAAAACCTACAATGAAGGTCAACAGGATGGCAACCAGCCATCCGACCATGCGTTTTAGGAAGGAAGGCTTGTTCTTCTTGCTATCGGTTTCGGTAGTTACTGGTTCCGGACCAGAATCAGACATAGTGTTCTCCTTTATTTACACGTATTTTCAATCGTACTCTATATTATTGTAACCTATCCGGATATAAGCACAATATGCGAGGGTATAATCATTTTTATGGATGTTGAAGCGCCTGCGCCGACCAATGCCAACCGCCAAATCGCCCGTGCAGCCGGGACGGTCATGTTTGCGATTATTATCAGCCAGTTGTTTGGGCTGGCTGCCAAAATCTTGACCACGCGTGCTTTTGGAACCGGTGCAGACAGCGAAGCGTTCTTCGCTGCCAACCGCTTTGCAGAAATCCTCTACAACCTGGTGGCTGGCGGCGCGCTCGGTTCGGCTTTTATTCCCACTTTTGCCACCCTGCTGGCGCGGGATGACCGTCCGGGAGCGTGGCGGCTGGCATCTGCCATCGCCAATTTGGTTACACTTGCCCTTACCCTGCTGGGCATCCTGGCAGCCATATTTGCGCCCTGGGTGGTGCAGCATATCCTGGCGCCCGGGTTTACCGACCCGGCACAGCAAGCCCTGACTACCCAACTGCTGCGTATCCAACTGCTATCNNCCTGCCATGTACTGGGTGGGATGGGGTATTGGCGCTGTTTTTCTGGCTCCTGCGATGGGCATCTTTGGCATGGCATGGGGTGTGGTGATTGGTGCCGGTCTGCACCTCATAATCCAGCTTCCGTCCATCCTGCGTTTGCCTGAACGGCGTTATTTACCCACGCTGGGTCTGGACGTTCCCCAGGTGAGGGAGGTTGCCCGTTTGATGGCGCCGCGCTTGCTGGGTGTGGCAGTTGTCCAACTCAACTTCCTGGTGAATACGCGTCTGGCGTCTGCCATGGCGGAGGGCAGCCTGACGGGCATTACGGTGGCGTTTTCACTGATGCTTATGCCTCAGGCAGCCATTGCCCAGGCGGCTGCTACCGCTGCCCTGCCCACCTTATCAGCGCAAGCCGCACGCGGTGAACATACTGCCATGCGNNGGTTTAATCCTCTTGCGGCAGCCGCTGGTGTCCCTGCTGTATCAGCGCGGAGAGTTTACCAGCGCATCGACTTCTTTGGTTACCTGGGCGTTGCTCTGGTATGCTGCCGGATTGGTGGGTCATTCGGTGGTGGAAATTATCAGCCGCGCGTTTTACGCCCTGCATGACACCCGCACGCCAGTGATGGTTGGGGT
>DFYN01000026.1:5114-6333 GCA_002383615.1 Anaerolineaceae bacterium UBA4081 | reverse complement strand
ATGGGTTGGAAGGCAGGCATGTTTGGCTTGGAGTTGGGCAGGCTTGCCTGGCTGCAGCAGCCATGGGCGCATTGGTTTGGCTATATCTGGCAACGTTCCCCGGGCTGCCCAATTGGGTTCTGGCGCTGGGTGGAATTGCTCTGGGCGGACTGGTTTATTTAGGTATGGTCTGGGTCATGCATGTTCCCGAAGTCAGGACTGTTGTTGAGACGTTAAAAAGGAGGTTGAGTCATGGATGAGTCTACACCGTTGGTCATACGCCGGGGAACACCGGCGGAAGCGGACGCGGCAGCTGAATTGCTGTACATGACCTTTGACGAATTTGCAGATGCCGCCCTGGGTTTGGATGATCACACCCTGACGTTGCATGCCCTGGCAGGCTTCTACGCGAAACCGCGCAACCGGTTTTCGTATGATGCCAGTTGGGTGGCGGAGATCGAAGGACAAATTGCTGGTTTATTGGTGGCTTTTCCGGGTCAGGCACTAGTCCCGCGTTCATTGGCGATGTTCAGCCAATGCTTTGATGTGTATGGGTTTCGTGACACTTTTCGGTTGATTAAGCGCTCGTTCCTGATGTTTACTGCGCGGGATGCCTTTTCAAACGAGTTTTATATCGGACACCTGGCAGTGTCGCCGCACTTTCAACGGCGCGGCATTGCCAGACGCTTGTTGGCGGTAGCAGAAGAAAAGGCGCGTGCGCAAGGGTTGGCGCGCTTGTCGCTCATCCGAGACTGGGGGCATGAGGCTGCCCTGGCGCTGTATTTGGCATCCGGCTTCAAGATTGAAAAATCGGTGGCAACACCGAAGATGGAAGCCTTATTCCACTTGAGCGGCTATGACCGGATGATCAAAGACTTGACCCAGGAGGTTGGAAAATGAAAGATGCNNGCGGGAAGATTCCCCAGCCGCCTTTGGAATTGGAGACAGCGCCGGATGCTTTCAGCATTCCTTTGCCAGATGCAGCCAGCTTGTCCTTTCCGGACCTGGATTTACGGACTGCTATTGAGAAGCGCAGCACCATCCGCCGCTACTGTGATGATCCACTGTCGGTAAAGGAGCTGGCTTACCTGCTTTGGCTTACTCAGGGCGTCAAGGCGGTTACCAAACGCCCGGTCACACTTCGCAATGTTCCTTCGGCGGGGGCGCGCCATGCTTTTGAAACCTACCTGCTGATCAATCGGGTGAATGACATTCAACCGGGTATTTACCGCTACGCAGC
>DFYN01000026.1:3204-5032 GCA_002383615.1 Anaerolineaceae bacterium UBA4081 | reverse complement strand
TGTACCTGGCGGCGGAGCAGTTGGGGTGCGGCGTGTGCGCCATCGCGGCGTTTGACGATGTACTGACCAACACTGCCCTGGGTGTGGATGGTGAGGAATTGTTTACCGTCTATGCGGCATCCTTAGGTAAGAGATAGCCGACATTGATACGAAAGAATCCAATCACCCGCAATTCGCGGGTGGTTTAATCATAATTGGTTACTGGTTTTAGTTGACTATTTAAACAAAATATACCTATAATATTCGGTACTAACATTCACCGTTAATCATAGCAATCTCCAAAAGGAGGTGGTCGGTGAGAGAGTAACCTGGTTTGCACGTTACACGTATTGTCAACCCCCATTGTTTTTACAGCAACGGTATCTGTGTCTGGAGGAGACCATGAAAAAGGTTTGGTTAGTACTTACGCTCTTGTTGGTGGTTAGTTTTGGATTGACGGCTTGCGGTGGAGGAGCAGCAAGCGACGTCATCAAAGTGGGTGTGGTGGCAGAGTTGACCGGCGACATCCCAGCTGTAGGTGCATCCTGCAAGAATGCGGCTGAAATGGCAGTAAAGGAAGTCAACGATGCTGGTGGTTTGGAAGTGGGTGGGAAGAAGTATCAGGTTCAGCTTTTCATTGAGGATAACGCGGGCAAGGCAGATCAATCTGCGGCAGCAGCGCAAAAACTCATCACCCAGCAAAATGTAGTGGCAATCATCGGACCGAATGCCAGCCGCTACGCCATTCCGGCATCTGAAATTGCAGAAGCTGCCAAGGTTCCGCTGATCAGTCCCTGGTCGACCAATGCAAAATTGACGTTGGATGCCCAGTCAGGTGCTTCGAAGAAATACGTCTTCCGCGCCTGCTTTATTGACCCGTTCCAGGGTCGTGTGGTGGCGAAGTTTGCACTTGAGCAAATGAATTCCACCAAGGCGGCTGTGTTGTATGATGTAGCATCTGAATACAACAAGGGTATTGCCGATGTCTTCAAGGAAACGTACGAAGCCAATGGTGGTACGGTAGTGGCATTTGAAACCTACACTACCGGGGATAAGGACTTTTCTGCCCAGTTGACCAAGATCAAGGAAGCTGGACCGGAAATTATCTTCCTCCCGAACTATTACAGCGAAGTCCCGCTGCAAATTCAACAGGCGCACCGCCTGGGGATTGAAGTTCCGTTCCTGGGCTCTGACTCCTGGGGCAGCGCAGAACTGATCAAGCTGTGCGGCGACGAGTGCGAAGGGTACTATTTCAGCACCCACTATGCACCCGATGCAGCCACCCCGATGGCTACCAAGTTCATTGAGGGTTACAAAACGACCTACGGTCAAACCCCGGATGATGTGGCGGCGTTAACTTATGATGCCTTTGGCTTGCTGTGGACTGCGTTAAAGACCTCCGGCAAGATTGATGACCGCGAGGCAGTTCGCTCTGCCCTGGCAACCATCCCTTCATATGAAGGTGTTACCGGCAATATGCAATTCCAGGAAGGCTCTGGTGACCCGATCAAGAGCGCTGTCATTCTGCAAATCAAAAATGGCGCATTTGTCTGGTTTGCCAACGCCAATCCGTAACCTTATGTTCCAATTCAGTTCCCCCGCCCGAAACAGGGCGGGGGAACCCCTTGCCGGAATTGGCAAGAACACCCGTTCCGGTACAGCCTTCTGCGGAGGATGACCGCATGACCTACCTGTTACAGCAAATGATGAACGCGCTGCAATTGGGAAGCATTTATGCGCTAATTGCCCTCGGTTATACGATGGTATACGGCATCTTGACCATGATTAACTTCGCCCATGGCGATTTATTCATGATTGGCGCATTCTTTTGTTTCCTGGCTGCCACGTT
>DFYN01000026.1:0-3194 GCA_002383615.1 Anaerolineaceae bacterium UBA4081 | reverse complement strand
CGTGTGTCTGCCATTATTACAGCATTAGGGGTTGGCTTGTTTTTGGAAAACTTCACCCTGGTGTTCAGCCCCTATCCCCAGTCGGTGCCCCAACTTCTGCCGACAACGATTTGGAATGTGGGCGGTGTCTCAATTTCATCGCTGCAATTGATCATTATTGCTCTATCCATCCTCTTGATGCTGGTGCTGGACTTCATTGTGCGCCGCACCATGGTGGGTATGGCAATGCGTGCCATCTCGTGGGATAAGTCCGTCGTCCCGCTGATGGGCGTTCCGCTGGATTTAGTCATCTCGATTACATTTGCCATTGGTACCAGCCTGGGCGCTGCTGCCGGAACCATGTATGCCCTGGCTTTTCCAGTCATTGACCCGTATATGGGTATTTTGATTGGCTGGAAGGCATTTATTGCCGCGGTGGTGGGCGGCATTGGTAATGTGCGTGGCGCTATGATTGGCGGGTTCATCCTGGGAATTGTGGAAATCCTGGTTGCAGCCTTCTTGCCTTCCACCTATCGTGACTTTATTGCTTTTGCTTTGTTGTTGGTGTTGCTCATCTTCCGACCATACGGCATTTTGGGCAAGCCGCGCCCACAGAAGGTGTGAACCATGAGCGCTGAATTGAAACCTCAAAAAACGGCAAAAACAGCGCCAGCCTGGTGGACGGCTTTCCGCGCCGGGTGGGAGCGGATGATGCAAAAGCGCTGGATCATGCCGGCTTTGATTGCGCTTGGTTTTGTGCTCTCTTTTGCCATTCCGCAGTTTGGGCTGCTCGACGCATATGTGCAACTGGTGCTTATGTATGTGGGTATTAATATCATCCTGACCGCCAGCCTTAACCTGGTGAACGGCTACATGGGTGAGTTCAGCGTCGGGCATGCCGGGTTTATGGCGGTCGGCGCATACATCTCAGCCGTGCTGACGGTCATGGTGTTACCACCCGCACTTTCACCCTGGTTGTTTCCCCTGGTGGTCATAGCTGGCGGAATTGGGGCAGGTCTGGTAGGTTTGATAGTTGCGGTTCCATCATTCCGCACGAGGGGTGACTACCTGGCAATTGTGACCCTGGCACTCAACATGATTGTCAAATCGGCGATTGAAAACATTGACGTCATTGGTGGTCCGCGCGGCATTCCGGGTGTGGACAAACTGACCACACTGCCGTGGGTCTTCTTCTGGACGGTTTTGACCATCTGGGTCATCCGCAACTTCATCTATTCCAATTATGGCAGGGGCGTGCTAGCCATCCGTGAAGATGAAATTGCCAGCGAATTGATGAGTGTTAACACCCGCCAGACGAAATTGATGGCGTTTGTGATTTCATCATTCTTTGCGGGTGTGGCTGGTGCGCTGTTCGCTCACCTGCTGCAGTTCATCAGCCCCAGAGTGTTTGATATCCTGAAGTCCACTGACGTGCTCATCATGGTCTATCTGGGCGGCATTGGTTCGCTGGCAGGCTCCATTTTGGGTGCGACAATCTATACGGTCCTGCTGGAGGTGCTGCGTCCATTAGGTATGTGGCGGATGGTGTTGATGCCGCTCATGCTGGTGCTGCTGATGCTGTTCCGTCCGCGCGGCATCATGGGCTTGCGGGAACTGCGCTGGTTTATCCCGGGTGTTGACCTGATGGCGATCACCCGCTGGCGAAAAAAGAAGGAGGTGCAGCATGACAGCCCTGCTGGAAATTGAGCACCTGACACATTACTTTGGCGGTTTGTGTGCGGTTTCTGACTTCAACCTGTCGCTGGAAACTGGCGAATTGGTGGGTATTATTGGTCCGAATGGGGCTGGTAAGACGACAATCTTCAACCTCATAACAGGCATCTATAAGGCGTCCAAAGGCAGTATCCGGTTGGAAGGCTCGCAATTAATTGGTTTGAAACCGAATTTCATCACAGGTATGGGTATTGCTCGTACCTTCCAAAACATTCGCCTTTTCAAGGACTTGACCGTCCTGGATAACGTACGTATCGCCTTCTACGGTCAAGCCCAGGTCTCAATGTTCGCTGCGTTGGCGGGACTGCCGAGCAACCGGCGGGAGGAAGAGCGCATCTCGGATAGGGCGATGGATTTGCTGGCGATTTTCAAACTGGATGGGTTGGCGGGTGAGTATTCCAAGAACCTGCCTTATGGGCAGCAGCGGCGGTTGGAGATTGCCCGTGCGCTGGCGACCCAACCTAAGCTTCTGCTCCTGGATGAGCCGGCAGCCGGGATGAACCCCAATGAGATTATCCAGTTGATGGAGTTTATCCGCTGGATCCGCAAGGACTTCAACCTGACCATCATCCTGATTGAGCATCAAATGCGATTGGTGATGGGCATCTGTGAGCGGTTGAAAGTGCTGGACTTTGGCGCGACGATCGCTGAAGGGCTGCCTGTCGAAATCCAAAACAACCCGCGCGTGCTGGAAGCCTATCTGGGTCAAGGAGTTGAGTGAGATGAGCGATATCCTACTGGACGTTCAAGACCTGACCATCTCCTATGGCAATATCCGTGCGGTCAAAGGCATATCCTTCTCCGTGCGCGAAGGCGAAATTGTGTCATTGATTGGCGCGAATGGTGCGGGCAAATCCTCCACGCTGCGTGCCATCTCCGGGATGGTGCCGTGGGGTGGAAAAATCAGTTACGCAGGCAAGAGCCTGAAAGGTGTGCCCGCCCACCAAATTGTGGCGATGGGTATTGCCCAGGTGCCGGAGGGGCGCGGGATTTTCGGCAGCCTGACAGTAAAAGAGAACCTGACGCTGGCAACCTGGCAGCGAAAGGACAAAGCAGCCATCCCGGCTGACTTTGAGCGGGTGTTCACCATATTCCCACGACTTAAAGAACGAATCAACCAGCTGGGAGGTACTCTTTCCGGTGGTGAGCAGCAGATGTTGGCAGTGGCACGGGCTTTAATGAGCCGAGGTAAGCTCATGTTGCTGGATGAACCCAGCATGGGCTTAGCGCCTGTCCTGGTTCGCGAAATCTTCAATGTCATCACCGAAATTAATCATAGTGGGACGACAGTGCTTCTGGTTGAACAGAATGCGAATATGGCGCTGCGCACTGCCGACCATGCATATGTGTTGGAAACGGGTCTCATTAACCTCTCCGGCACAGGTGTGGAGCTGCTGGGTAACCCACAGGTCAAAGAAGCTTACCTGGGCGGATGAGGGAGGACATAACGTAGCAGACCCTGGCAATTGCCAGGGTCTGCT
>DFYN01000033.1:775-6225 GCA_002383615.1 Anaerolineaceae bacterium UBA4081 | reverse complement strand
GGCATTCCATGCGCACCTGGTCTTTGTATGGGACCGGTTGTAATTAGAATTACCCGCGTCGTGGAGGTTCCTCGCAGAGAAGGCTCCAATCCTAAAGGTGAAACCCGGCGACTTGAAGAAGCTCTACATGCTGCAGGCATTGAAATTGAAGGTCTGAAGAATTGGACGCTTGAATCCATTGGAAAAGATGAAGCGGCTGTATTTGACGCCCATCTGATGTTCCTATCTGATCCAGCGCTCTCCTCCCAGGCTGCCACTGGTATGCAAACCGGATTGAACGCTGAAGCAGCCTGGATGGATGGTGTGGAGTATTTTGCAACGCAATTAGAATCCATCCCTGACCCACTCTTCAGCGCCAGGGCGATGGATGTGCGTGATGTTGGTCGCCGTGTGTTGTGCCATCTATTAGGTATTCCTGCTGATGATGGTTTAAAGCTGTATGAGCCGAGCATTGTTGTTGCAAGAGACCTGGCTCCTTCTGAAACTGTAGGATTGGATAAACGATTTTTGCTTGGTTTCTGCCTGGTGCAGGGCGGTCCCAGTTCCCACACAGCCATCCTGGCACGCGGATTGGGAATTCCGGCTGTGGCAGGTGTTGACGAAAGTATCTTAGAGATCTCCAGCGGCGCAGTAATCATTGTTGATGGCACGACTGGCGAGGTGGTTGTCAATCCGAGTGAGGTACAGCAAACAGACGCCGCACGGAGAATCCGCGAGGAACAGGTGCGCATAGGTGGCAGCAAGCTTGCCGCTCAACAACCTGCCATCACACGGGATGGCGACCGGATCGAAATTGTCGCGAACATTGGTGGCGCAGATGATGCCGTGATGGCTTTAGATTATGGTGCAGAGGGTGTCGGATTATTCAGGACAGAGTTCTTGTACTTGAACCGAAATACTCTACCTACGGAAGAGGAACAGACATCTGCCTATCAGAAAGTGTTTGCTCCTCTGAGGGGATTGCCTGTGGTGGTAAGGACAATGGATATTGGCGGCGATAAAGCTGTACCCTATTTGGGTATTGCTGCCGAACCCAATCCGTTCCTGGGTTGGCGAGCTATCCGAATGATAGATGAGCGGGCGGATGTCCTTCAGAGCCAATTGAGGGCTTTGCTGCGGGCAGGTACTGAAGTCGATTTACGTATTATGTTTCCGATGGTGTCTGGCGTGAAGGAAGTTCACCAACTGTTGAGTATGGTCAGGCAGGTCAGGACTGAACTTGACCAGCAAGGCATACCGGCTGCCAAAACGGTGCAAGTGGGCATCATGGTTGAAGTGCCTTCAGCAGCCTTACTGGCAGATCATCTGGCACCATTGGTGGATTTTTTCAGCATCGGCACAAACGACTTGACGCAGTACACCCTGGCAGTTGACCGCGGAAACCAAAGAGTAGCGGGTTTGGCAAGCCCTTATAACCCGGCAGTTCTACGGCTGATTTCCATGACGATTGAAGCAGCGCATCGGCATCGTAAGTGGGTCGGGTTATGCGGTGAGTTGGCGGGCGATCCCCTTGCCGCTGTGGCATTGCTTGGTATGGGTTTGGATGAGTTCAGCATGGCACCTGCCCGAATTCCCCAGGTCAAAGCGAAACTACGGACTTTATACCGATCCGATAGTACCGCGCTTGCCCGAGAGTTACTTTCTATGGACTCTGCTGAAGCAGTGATTGATCGACTAAAAAACGCCTGAGTAGAAGCAATCTGCATTAGAATTACCTCATCCCTAACAGGATGAGGTTTTCTATTTCCCAAATTGATACAGCCAGGCATTAATGGTATAACATTCTTAACGAGGTAAATTAATAGATGAGTAACTCCGAAAACTTAAGGCTTGCTATGCGTCATTACCCTACTGGTGTGTGCGTGGTGACCAGCCTGACAGGTAAACAGATACCACAAGGGATGACTGCTAATTCTTTCGTCAGCGTTTCACTGGACCCACCTTCCGTCACGGTAACCATGGCGGTTCAGAGCCGAACCTATCAGGCGGTGATGGAAAGCCAGGTGTTTGCTGTAACCATGCTCAGTTTTCATCAGAAAGCACTGGCGGACCGTTTTGCAGGGCGGACTGAGGAGGACAACGACCGCTTTGTTGGAGTGGACAGTTTCACTTTGCAGACGGGTGCGCCCTTATTGGTGGGTGGATTAGCCTGGTTGGATTGCCGGGTTGTCCACTCCTATCCGGTCGGCGCTTCGACCCTGTTTGTTGGTGAGGTTCTGATATCAAAAGCGAGTGATGAGGTTGAGCCGCTGGTTTATCTCAATCAGAAATTCCACAAGTTAGGCGATGAAATCTAATCTCCTTACACCCTCTGAAAGGATTTATTTGCTGGATTTGGCAAGAACATCCATTCAGGCAGCTGTCCGCAAGGATGACCTCCCTGAATTGGAAATGGAGAAACTATCTCCAGTACTGCGTGCCAATGCAGCAACGTTTGTGACATTGACAGTCCTGGGCAGCCTTCGAGGTTGCATAGGTACCCTGGAGGCATACCAGCCATTGGCAATGGATGTCCAGGAGCATGCTGTAGCAGCTGCGATTGAAGATCCTCGTTTCCCACCGGTGACGCCGAAGGAGGTTGAAGGCTTGCGCATAGAAATTTCCCGCTTGACCACGCCTGAACCTTTGATATACTCCAATCCTGCTGAGTTACCATCCAGGTTGCGACCAGGCTTGGATGGGGTTATCCTTCGGGATGGCTATCTGCGGGCAACTTTCCTGCCGCAGGTGTGGGACTCTTTACCAGAGCCTGAGGAATTTCTTAATCAATTATGTTGGAAAATGCATGTGCCAGCAGGAACCTGGCGCGAGCGCATGTTGCAAGTATGGACTTATCAGGTGGAGGAATTCCACGAGGAATGAACAATCAAGCGGCGGGGGTAACCCCGCCGCTGATCATATTAAAATTGTTGATATTGGTCGACATTTAGCACAAAGATAGTGCCGCGCTTCTGGTCAGGTTCTGTCACCGGACCGCATGCTGATTTCACAATTTCCAAAGCATGTTGGACTTGGTCATCATCTACACCAATGAGCAAAGTAGACATACCTTTCCGCAGAAAACCGCCTGTGGAAGCGATGCAGGTCACCCGATAAGAAGCAGAGGTGAGTGCATGCGAGACCGGGTCGTTATCGTTGTCGCGGATGATGGCAATGATTAGTTTCATGATTAAAACTCCTCGTAGTGTTCAATTTCAAGTGCCAGGATCGTAGCGCCACCGATGGTGACGGGTGTGGGGGCAGGTAAGGGTAATGGAGCGCTCTCCAATGGGACAGCAATGTATTCCACGCGTTGCCGGCAAGTTGCGTTGAGCGCTTCCACGGCTTTAGCGCGCTTTCCCTCAGGTATGCTGATTATTAGCGTGGAATTACGTCTACCGAGGAAACCGCCAACACTTGGCAAACGTGTCACTGAAAATCCTAACTGTTCCAGCGCGTCTTGTGCGTTCTCGCCGTCTTGAGCCTGGACAACAGCCAGGAGGAGCGAAGAGGTTGGGGTGTCAGTCATCTTACCTCCTTTTAGTACCTAATCCATAAAGCGAATAACCTGCGGTCTATCTGAATCGATGTGAACGGTGTGTCCGGATGTAAAAGTAATATCCGTGTAGTTCTGCGTAAATTGCAGCCGCATCCTCTGATATTGTACCGTAATTGGGAATGAAAATGAACTTAATCCGCTCAATTCTATACGAGTCTTTTGCAGACTGATCAAACCCAAAGCAAGCAGGAAAGGGCGAAGCGGCGCTAAACCGTCAAGATGATTCGCCTCTCCAGAGGAACTCCCGGTTTGGGCGTGATAATGGGCATGCAGGCACCCTGACTGGGTCAGGTCAGCAGCCAATGTATCCATCACTTTGGTAAGTAACTTAACACCGGCGACTTTGAACCCGCTCCTGATTAGACCTTCGATGATGATGCTGTTCCATGGGATGGACAACCATTCCAGCTCAGTTGCATATTGCGCTTGGGGGAGATCAACCGGCAAGCAGGCGATGCCATGCGGGGTCTCAAAACGAGGTAAAGTGGTTTCTACAAGCCGGCGAAGACGATCTGGAGCGAGGACGTCGCCCCAAATGGGTAGCAGCAAGCTTATATCATCAGCTTGAAAGTCTATGGTGTCAACCTCAACCCGATCGTAAGGTGCGAGCCCCTGACTTTCGATTTTTGCCAATCGGGTGAATGTTTTGGTGGAAGTGGCATGACCATGACCATCAACCCAGTAAAAGTTAGCAACTGGCACTTCCTCGGTAATCTCACCATGTTCAGTTGCACCTTGCAGGATAATTTTGGCTGAACGGGTGATATCCTCAGAGCTATACAGGTGAATCATGATATGTTCTGGCTGGTCAAATATTCTATCTAGATACTGTGTCATGGGACCGGAAAACCGCAGAATAGACGAGCCGGTTCCCGAACGATGGCTTATGGCATCCCGGTAAGAGAATCTTCCCGCACTTTCGTCCCATACTTCATTGAGTAACTGAGTGCATTTTTCTCTTTGCAGTCTCCAGCGTTCAGAGTCCTCAGGAAGTTCAAGGAGGGTCGCCATTTTCTCAAGATAATGGAACGATTGAGACAGCATTGCCAAAATTGAGGGGCACTCCAGGGCTCGCAGGTCGACTCCCTGCGCACCGGGTGCCCAGCGGTCATACATCGGGGCATTTTCCAGTCCGGTCTGGAGTGGGTTATCAAATTCTGGAAAGCCATCGCCGTCACGGTCATGTTTGGATTTGAACCAACGCATGGTCGCCCGTCCGAGTGCGGGATATATGCTGGTCAGCCAATCCAGGTTTCCATCCGCGTGAAAAACCTNNCCATGCCAAGACGGGAATAAGAGGAGGGCAATTCAGGTGGCTGCGCTGTCCGGCTAACCCGGGTTTACAATCCAGGGTTCCATCCGGTGCCTGCGTATGTAAAAAGTTATCCACCAAGCCGCGGACAAGGTCAATGCTGCCCGGAAGTATTAGTCCGCTCAGGAAGTACGCAGACCAGGCAGTTTGACCGTTCCACAAGTGGGCATAATCGCTACCATCCCCTTTAATTGAATATCCCTGGTCGGGCAAGCGCGTTTGTACAAAGGAAGGATGGGGCAAGTGAGCGCTGGCAGGGAAGAACAATTGCAAGGCTGCGTTTTGGCTGAATGCCAGTAAGTCATTCCATTCCGGATTTGGGGTTTCAATGGTCAAGACACGACTGGTGGATGCTATCTCGCTGCGGGCAATTTCTGCTTCCCAACCTTGTGCGCATGTCCGTCGTGCGATTTCCAGGGCAGTGTCGTCATCCTGTTCGATCACAAGCGCCCAGTTCACGGACCGGTTAGCATTGGGCGCCAGTGTCAAGTGGCTCGCCAGCGATGGTCGTATCGTCTTACCAGGTTCTGCCTCTCCAGCTACGAAGCAGACAAAATGCAAAGGACCACTGGATCCCTGTAAAATGTGCGCCATACCTTT
>DFYN01000033.1:0-671 GCA_002383615.1 Anaerolineaceae bacterium UBA4081 | reverse complement strand
CATATGGGGTGGCTGAAACCAGGCGTCAGGGTCGATCAGGGTTCCTTCAGAGCGTGTGAATCCGGGATACAAACTCAAGCCACCTACTCGCAAGCCGCAGGTTGTAGAGAGTGAGAGTGCAGGTGGTTTGCCGCCAGCCTCCAACAGCCAGATGACATCATCAGTGTAATCAGGTTTACCAGTCAGGGCACTGGCAGCCAATGTGCACCGTAAATGATGGCTTGAGGTAGATTTAGCCATACCTTGATTATGACGAGGGGAGNNATGAGTGATTCTGATAACGATTTACATAAAACACCTACCGAACCATCCAAGCGGTTGCGTAAACTAATTGAGGCAGGGTCTGCTACACCGCCCTTGACAGGACCTGATGCTTTGCCTGTACTGCCAGATTCTGGCAGTACAGAAGAATTGCCAATTGGAGAGACATTACCGCTGGCTGAAGAACCTGAACAACCTGCAGCTCCACCCCCAGTGGCGCCTTTTCTCCCTCTGGATAGCGAAGAACCGGATGTGGACGCTGAAGATACCCCAGTACACCAAGCCCAAGTACCCGCACCATCGGGTGCAGGCGATCCCCTCCCGCAGCGGGTGCCAGAGACGGACACCGGGGCAACCCGTGTAGAACGGGTGGTCCTTGTTCCACGGAGAAGCAGGGGCACCCCCCGACC
>DFYN01000061.1:4707-6781 GCA_002383615.1 Anaerolineaceae bacterium UBA4081 | reverse complement strand
ACCTGGCTGGAAGTCTGGCTGCGGGTCCGTTTAGGAGAAAGGTGGTCCACCTGGAAAAACCTGGGGGTGTGGGCGAGTGATAATTCCACCATCCAGCGTCATTCTGTGGCGGACCAGCGGGATGCCGACACCTCGGTTTCAACGGATACACTGATTGTGCATCCATCTGGCGAAGTGACTGCCTGGCAGATGAAGGTCCGCCTGTTCAGCGCGGACGGCGCCCATTTGCCAACTCTTCGATTGGCTGCCGTAGCCGTCACCAGCCCCAAGCCAGCCTCACCCATCCTCCTGCCTGGCAATCCCAAATTATGGAACTTGCGTTACCCCGTGCCTGAATGTTCACAGATGATTTATCCAGATGGTGGCAATGTCTGGTGCAGCCCCACCTCGCTTGCCATGCTGTTTGGTTATTGGGGCTGGCGGGAATCCAATGAAATTCGGGTGCGCACATCTGTTGAAGGGGTGTACGACTGGGTGTTTGAGGGATACGGCAACTGGTCCTTCAATGCTGCTTATGCCGGGCACCGCGGCTTTGAGGCGTACGTGATGCGTGTGTCCAGCCTGGCTGAGCTTGAACCCTGGTTGGCAGCCGGTGTGCCAGTGGTCGTCAGTTTTGGTTGGAAGGCGGGGCAATTGACTGGCGCACCCATCCCATCCAGTAATGGTCACCTGGCGGTTTTAGCAGGTTTCGACCCACAGGGAAATCCTATCATCAATGACCCTGCTTGCGCTACGGATGAAGGGGTTTGCCGCACTTACGACCGCACAGAATGGGAAACGCTGTTCCTCGCCCGCTCAGGTGGCGCCGCTTATC
This sequence comes from Anaerolineaceae bacterium UBA4081, assembly GCA_002383615.1. Classification (GTDB taxonomy): domain Bacteria; phylum Chloroflexota; class Anaerolineae; order Anaerolineales; family Anaerolineaceae; genus UBA4081. Next base: position 5,967 of record DFYN01000061.1, on the reverse strand, counting down.
TCATCCATCCACAGGAATGGAAAGTCCCCTAAAACCGGAACACCTTTTGCGCTTGACCCTGCCCGTGCTATAATTCGCCCGCAGAAAGGGCTTTCTTATGGTTAATAAACTCATCCGCGCGCTTGGTTTGGATCCTGCCCAGAAAGAGTTGGACCGCCTGGCGCTGGTTGTAGAAGATATCAATGCGCTTGAACCCGCTTTCGAAGCGCTCAGCGATGCTGAGTTAAAGGCTAAAACGGCGGAATTCCGCGCCCGTTTTGAACAGGGTGAGACCCTGGACGACTTGATGGTTGAGGCTTTCGCCGCTGTTCGGGAAGCCAGCAAGCGCACGATTGGCTTGCGCCATTATGACGTCCAAATGATTGGCGGCGCTATCCTGCACCAGGGAAAAATCGCAGAGATGCGTACAGGTGAAGGTAAGACGCTGGTAGCGACACTGCCGGTTTACCTGAATGCTTTGACGAGCAAAGGTGTGCACCTCATCACGGTTAATGATTACCTCGCGCGACGTGATGCCCGCTGGATGGCGCCGATTTACCACGCGCTCGGATTGAGCGTGGGTGTCTTGCAAATGGCTTCCCGAACGGAAAACGGCTCTAAAGCCTTTGTGGTGGACCTGGAAGCAACCAGCCCGCACGAAGACCAGAACCAACTACGTCTGGTCAACCGGTCAGAAGCGTACGCTGCCGATATCACTTATGGCACGAACTCTGAATTTGGCTTTGATTACTTACGCGACAACCTGACAATGCGGCTTGAAGACCGCGTTCAACGCGGGCATTACTTTGCAATCGTGGATGAAGTCGACAACATCCTGATTGATGAAGCCCGCACGCCGTTAATTATTTCTGGTCCGGCATCGGATGATACGGAATGGTATGTACGCATGTCCCAGGTGGTTCGGGCGTTAGAGCCTGAAGATTACGAAATCAACGAGAAAGACAATCAAGTCTCGTTAACTGAAGTGGGTGAAGCCCACGTGGAAGCGCTGCTGCAAACCTCAATTCGTGACCCTGACCGACCTGAGGATATCACCCCGGAACAAGCCCGCCTGCTTGGGCATCTGGAACAGGCTTTACGTGCCCACCACCTCTATCGCCGCAATAAGCATTACCTGGTGCAGGCTGGCAAGGTGGTCATTATTGACGAGTTCACAGGACGCCTGATGCCCGGTCGGCGCTGGTCAGAAGGGTTGCACCAGGCGGTAGAAGCCAAAGAGGGCGTGAAAGTCGAACCCGAAAACGTCACCTACGCCACCAT
>DFYN01000061.1:175-4649 GCA_002383615.1 Anaerolineaceae bacterium UBA4081 | reverse complement strand
CCCCTGGTCCTGGTGGAAAAGAAGGATGATAAAGGCTATCCGATTGCCTTCTATACCCAGCGCGATGACCCGCTGAAGAAGCCGGTTTTCTGGAAACGGCAGGATTATCCTGACCTGGTTTATCAGACCGAAGAAGCCAAACTGCGCGCCATCACCCTGGAAATCATCACACAAACAGTGCGGGGGCGTCCTTTGTTGGTTGGCACGACCTCCGTTGAGCACTCAGATTTGCTGTCTGAACGATTAGCCGCAGAACCTGTGCGGCGCTTGCTGCAGGCGCAGTTGCTGCGCGGCTTATGGTTGGAACAACACAACGACTCTGGCGAGCGGCGCATTCCAGAACTGGATTTCCTTAATCAGCCCCTGGCGTCATTGCAGCCAACAGAATTACGGCAGGTGGGCAAGAGCGTCGGTCTGACGTCACTTAATTTAGAAGAACCGGATAACTTGAGCAGGCTGCTGTCCATTCTTGAGTTGGATGAGCAGTTTGCCGACCGATTGGTGGCGGTTATCCAGGGTGGTGTGGCGCATTCGGTATTGAATGCCCGCAAGCATGATGAAGAAGGTATGATTATCGCCCGGGCTGGCGCTTTTGGGGCGGTCACCATCGCCACCAATATGGCAGGACGTGGTGTGGATATCAAGTTGGGTGGCGACCTGCGCGATGATATTTTTCAGGGTGTGGTGAAGGTCCTTTCAAAAGCAGGTCATGACCCTTACAACATGAAGTACCCTGATATGGAAGCCGCTCTGAAAGCCATTCCAGCAGAAGAATACGGCATTTATGAAGAGCAGGTGGTCGGTTTCTTCCAGTTTATGGAGGAAATGGATCGCGTCCGAGAGTTAGGTGGATTGCATGTCATCGGCTCTGAGCGCCATGAAGCCCGCCGCATTGACAACCAGTTGCGCGGTCGCTCTGCCCGCCAGGGCGACCCGGGTTCTTCGCGCTTCTTCCTCTCGCTTGAAGATGATTTGATGCGCCTGTTTGCGTCTCAGCAAGTTCAAGGGTTGATGCAGCGATTGTCGCTGGACCCATCCATGCCGATTGAAAGCGGCATGCTGGGCAATCTGGTGAAACAAGCCCAGGAACGGGTGGAAGGCGCTAACTTTGATGTCCGCAAGCATCTCCTTGAGTATGATGATGTCCTCAATGCACAGCGCAAGCGTATCTATGGCGAACGCAACTCTGTGTTTGCCAAAGACGACCTTGAGTCAGATGTCCTGGAAATCCTGCTGACCGAACTCAAGGTTCGGATTCCTGCAGCGTTAAAAGATGAAGAAGGTCCATGGAAATTGATTGGATTCCTGGATGAAATTCAACAACCCTTACTGCTGGGCGACCGGGTTGTCCCCAGTTATTCTGTCCACTGTGCCGTGATGGAGTTGCGCGGTAACCTCCCCGCAAACCCCACGCCTAAAGATGCCATTCCGGCAGCGTTGACGGTGGCGCGGGCAGCCTTGAGCGCAGAAAATGACCACTTAATCCGGTCAGCACGCAGCCTGTTGGACAACAGCGAAGCAGGCTATCAGCAAGCATTGGCTGAGCGCATGGATGCCCTGGATGCATTCCTGGAAGGGCAAGGCGAGCCGGAAGAGGGTACACCTGTCCGCCGACCGCAGGAAGTGTTGGATGAATTGAATGGCTTGATGCGCATTCCGATACGCCTAAATGGCGAACAACTCCGACAATTGGCGCAGGGTGATCGCGAGGTCCGAGCGGTCATTAAACAACAATTGGAGGTCACTCTCCTTAACTTGACCCTTAATCGGGTGGTGGGTGCCTTGGAACGCCGGCTGGGCGAAACGCTCAATTTAAGGCAGGGGCAATTCCAGTCATTGGAATGGAACAGCATCTCTGCTGAGTTGATGTCTGTGGTTGAGCAATTGCTTGAAAAGCGGGTGGAGACTCTCCTTGCACCTCAGGGCACCCTGGCTCAAAACGCCAAAGCCGTCGTGGATCGACTGGGCGAAACGGTACTGGCGGATGCCGGGATGGCGGATTTACTCATCAACATGGTGGTTGGGCAACGGTTGACCATTGACCCGCGCACCAAACAAAAAGCCATGCGCAGGGTGGCGCTGCTCAGTTATATCTTCCTGGCTGCCCGGCAGCTGGAAGATATGGACCCTAAAGATGTCACTGAGGATGTGCTTGACCACCTGAACTCAGTCCAGCGCGACTTGCTGGAACGCTGGGGAGAATCACGCTTTGAAGAAATGCGCCAACAAGGTGTGACGGTAGGCGAGTTGGATGAGGCATTAGTTCCACGTCTGGAAAAAGAGTTGACCCATGACCGTTTGCTTGAGATTGTGGATTTACCGCTCGCTGAATTGCAAGGTGAAGATAAGGCTGGCGTGTCACGCGCGTTAGGGCGTGCGGTGCAGACGGATATTTACCGACATGTGCTGCTTTCAGTTATATCCGAACTATGGGTGGAGTACCTGACCAAGGTTGAGGCGCTGCGCGTGTCCATTGGCTTGGAAGCTTATGCCCAACGTGACCCGTTAGTCCAGTACAAGGCGCGGGCATCAGAGATGTTTTCACAGTTGTTGAGTGATATCCGCATGGGCGTCATCAGCCGGATGTTTTTGTATCAACCGCAGCAACGTGCCGCCGCCTCGCCGGCGGAAGTTCGAGCAGGGAAATCCGAAGACCAGCCAGCGCCCGGCGGGGATAGCAAGAAGAAACGGCGCCGCCATTAAAGTGAAAGATTATATCAAGCAAAATTCGCCAGAGATGGCGAATTTTTGTAATTAAATTGCGGGGCGGGTTCACCTTCCATGGTTAAAAGATGACACTAATCTGTCCGTATTCTCAACCACGATTTCCAATTTATTTAACGATTTCATAAATAGTAACGCCGTTACGGGCAAAAACCGGTAACACACCCGGGCATTGCGCCAACGCTGACGGCTGCAGGCTGCCCCGACCTGCTCGTAAATACACATGGGTAATTTCAGCCTGTTCAACCAGGTTCCACAATGCGGTGTCACATGCGGTGATTCGGCTGGCTTGCTTTGCCAGGTCGTTAATCCACTGGATGGTGTCCACCGAGCCATATCCATACACGGCTGGTGGCAATTCGGTTTGGCGNNATGAAAAAGCGGGCGGTTTCCGGTGTGTTTTTCTGCACCCACGCCAGCGCTTCCACGTCTGCCCTGTCCGCCAGAAGGGTGCGTGGGTTAATGGGCTGGTGGGTTTGGATTGCTCCCCACACCATGATTGCAACTGCCAAAACACCTACCACGCCCCATCCAATACGGAACCAGCGTGTGGATAGCCACTCCCCAAGGTGCACCAATCCATCCCCCAAACCCAGCGCACCCGGCAGGAAAAGCAGGATGGCAAGGTGGTCGGGGCGGAATGGTGAAAAGCGCAGCCCGATCGGTAAAGCCAGGAGGACAATCAAGAACAGCCAAATCGTGATCAGGCGTGAATTTGGTTTTACCAGCATCCATACCAGTCCTGGCAAGGCGAGTAACAACAAGATCCTGTTTCGCCATGGAGCTAACATTTCAAACAAGTAAACCCATTCACCTTTGGCTGTTTCAGCCATGGGTGAAACAAGTTCCACGCCGGCGTAGCGCGGCAGAAAATCCCACAAACGTAAGAGGTATGGTAGCGCGATGAGGACGCCTGCCAATAAACCGATGAGGGTCTGCCAGATTACCCGGGACGGTTTGTGCCTCAGGAGCCTCCACAACCAATACCCGGCGAGCAGCACACCGAAAATGCCCAATAGAGCCAGCGTGAGGTAGTGCGCCAGGGCTGTGCCGGCAGTCAGCAGCGCCAGGCGGGTTTGGCAGGCACGCGGATCTTCACAATCTCCTTGTACCAGATCAATGGCTTCCGCCAGCGCCAGGGGCAGCAGCACCATGCCTGCAGACAGAGTGAACCGACCCCAGGAGAGGTAGTAGGCGGGCATTTGGAAGGCGAACGTGGTCAGCAGAGCCGCCAGGGCAGCCCGTTTCCAATCTCCCCAAATCGCCTTCGCTAATCGATAAATGGATAGCCCAATGGCGGCATTGAGCACCTGACCCATGACTAACACTGCGCGCTCAGGTGCCATTCCGCTCAAACCAGACAAAAGGGCTGTCAGGAGGTGGAAAAGGTAATGGTAGAAAAAAGGTGCATCCACTTGTGGCTGCATGTCGGAAGGAATGCCGCCATTCGTGAGGAATAACTGCACGATCAAGGTGTGGTGGACCGAATCCACCCAGGGCGGCAGCGCCAACCCGCGCGCCTGGAATAAACGCCAGCCAGCGATGAGGGCAAAGCCTCCCAGCGCTGCCAGCCAACCCCAGCCGGGGTTAACCCGCCGCCACCACCAACCCACCAGCATAACCAGCAGGCAGCCAACCAACAGCAGCCATACGCCTGTCCGGTTAAACTGAATCCCAAGCAGGCTGCCTATCAGGGCGGTAAGGACTGCCAATGCCGCCGACAAGCCTAGAGCCACTGCCAGGCGTTCTA
>DFYN01000061.1:0-157 GCA_002383615.1 Anaerolineaceae bacterium UBA4081 | reverse complement strand
TCGCTGAGTTAAGACTTGGTGTCAATGATTTGCGGACACAATTATGAAGGAAATCAGGCGTTTTCCCTATCCGAAATCATATCTTCCGTGATTTTCTATTACCGTGTGAACACATCCCGCTCCGGATCGGATATTTTCATAAATCCGGGTGACGAAT
>DFYN01000161.1 GCA_002383615.1 Anaerolineaceae bacterium UBA4081 | reverse complement strand
CGAATGAATTGCCGTTGGGTTGCAAGGAACAAAATGATCATTGGCAGCGCGGAGATAATGATACCAGCCATGATGACAGTGTATTGCTCGCGTAACGCGCCGCTGAACGCCATCAATCCAACAGGGATGGTCTTCAATTTCTCACTCGTAATAAACGTCAGACCGAACATAAACTCATTCCAGACTCGCATTGCATCCAATAACGCTGCCGAAGCAAGAATGGGGCGGCAAAGCGGAATGACAACATGCATGAATATGCCTATCGTATTGGCGCCATCAATTGTAGCTGCTTCTTCAAAATCCTTTGGCAAACCCAGCATGTATGACCGAATCAAGAAGGTCGTAAAAGGAATGCCAAATGCCACATTAGGTAAGATCATTGCCCAATAGGTGTTATATAAACCCATCCCGCTCAAGATTTTAAACAACGGGATCAAACTCACTTCAGGCGCTAACATCAAGCCACCTAAAATGACAAACAGCAACGCTGATGACCCTTTGAACTGAAAACGAGCCAATGCATAAGCCGCCATGATTGAAGCTGACAGACAAATCAAGACAGACCCAATAGTGACAATGGCGCTATTAACGATGTAGCGTGCAATACCATAATTCCAGGCGGTCTGGTAATTTTTTAGATTCCAGGTTTTAGGTAATGCCCAGGATTGGTCAAATAGCTGAGTATCAGTTTTGAAAGAATTGGTGAAAACCCATATCAATGGGTAAATGGCGATGATTGCCAAAACGATAAACAAAGCATAAATCAAAACCCGATTTATCTTTGTTTTTATAATACTCCGATGGAGGCTGGCTGTCTGGGTTGGAGGTTGNNAATGTAATCAAGAATAATACCGTTGCCAGTGCGGATGCGTATCCCATCTCATCATTACGGAAACCTACCCGATATAGATAGCCGCCCAGGGTATTACTAGCATTATTTGGTCCACCTGCCGTCATCACCCAGACGATGTCAAATACCTTAAAACCGCCAATTACCGTAATTGTCAACAGTACCAAAATTGTTTCCCGAACCATAGGAACGGTAATATTGAAAAATTGCTGAATACCCGATGCACCGTCAATTCGGGCTGCTTCATACAACTCCTCAGGTATCGCTTGAATAGCGACGATATATAGAATCATACAATAGCCGACCCATTGCCATTGCGAAACGCCTATGATAGCAAAGATCGCGGTTGATTCCTCACCCAACCAGGCGTGCGTTAAGGCATCCAATCCAACCCCACGCAACAATTGGTTGAGCAATCCCGAATTCGGACTAAATATTAACCCCCAGGTGAGACCAACAACAGTAACAGCTAATACAGAGGGAAGGAAGAGGGTATTTCGGAAGGCTGCGCCCCATCTTGGGCGAATGATGCGCGATTCCAGAAAAGCCGCCAAGACCAACGCTAACCCGACCTGGAATACCACAGATATGGTTGCATAAAGCGTATTATTCCGTAATGCGATCGGTATAATTTTATCGGAAAAGATTCTGACGTAATTATCTAATCCGATGAACTTCATCCCAGGGTCTATTGTGCTCCAGCGGAATAGGCTGTAGTAGACATTTTGAACAACCGGGACGTAAACAAAGAGCACCATAAACGCCACTGCTGGGAGCAACAAGAGGTAAGGCAGCATCACGCGCTTAATTCGATGGGTGTTCATCCGTCATTCACCTCTTTCATTAAGGGTTGGGGGATGCCATCATTATCGCATGGCATCCCCCTATATCAATCGTCTGACTTAAGGTTCCAGTTCTGCCTGGACCGTCACAGCAATGTCATGCACTTCTTGCATAACTTGTTCGGGGGTCTTTGTACCACCCAAAACAGCTTGCATACCTGGCAGATAGACTTCAACAATCTTAATATTCATGTCGGTGTCCATCCACAGAGCCATGCCAGATGCAGCGTTGATCTGATTCAAGCCGTCAACCACAACACCGAGGGCATTATCAGTTGACACAGCACCCACTGCAGCGCTGGGGATGCCCAAACGCTTCACATATTCCTTTCCCATTTCCGGGCTGGTGACGAACTTCAGGAATTCAATAGCCTCAGCGGGATGCTTCGTATTGGCTGAAACCATGAAACCATCAGGTGCACCGGTAATGAGCTTCTGGTCACCGTTACCTCCCGTTCCGCCTGGGAACTGGAAGAAACCGAAATCCTTGAATTCTTTGTCGATAGTGGCGAACTCTTCCAATTCACAGTAGAACATGGCAACTTTGCCAGCGATGAAGGAAGATCGGGCGTTGGAGTGGCTGATGCCATTCGCGCCTTCGTTGAAGTAACCCTTGTCGCCCAATTCCTTGAAGCGCGCGAGCGCGGTGACGTAACCAGGATCAGTGAAGAGCTTGTCTGCATCCGCAGTCAGCAGGTAATCTGCTTTCAATGTAGCGCTATCCACAAGTTTGGCATTCAAGTCACCAACATAATGGGCGGATGCCCATGGGAATTCATTGCCAAAGCCGATGGGGGTAATGCCAGCAGCCTTGAGGGTCTCACAGACTGCCAGGAATTCCTCCCAGGTGGTCGGGATAGCCAGATTATTTTCTGCAAATATGGCTTTGTTATAGACCATGAACTTGGCATTGATGCGCATGGGAACGCCGTAAATCTTGCCGTCATTCTTGAACGGTTCTACTGCGGACATCACGATCTTATCTTTCCAATCGCTATTCAGAACAGCATCTGTCAAATCCAAAGCCTGCCCAGCGCGAGCGAACTTCCATGAGAACTCTCCAGCCCATGAGAAGTAGATGTCGGGTACATCACCAGAAGCCATCAAGATACGAATCTTGTCTTTGTAGGCTTCATCAGAGGCGGCTTCCATCTCAATCGTGACATTGGGATGAGTCTTGCCATACTCGGCGATGACGAAGTTGTAGAAATCCAACTGCTCTGGCTCAGGCCACTTGTGGAAGAAGCGGATGGTAACTTTCTCATCCGTGGTTTCTCCGGTGGTTGGCGCTTCAGTAGCAGGGGTACCGCAAGCGGTCAGCATCATGCTGGCAAGCAATACGATACTAATCAAAACCCAGAAACTCTTTTTCATGATTCTCCTCCGAACGATATGAAAGGGTGGTTTTTGTGAGCCAGATTATTCTTGACATAGACACGACAGGTTTGCTGGCTCTTCTGACGACACTGTCGCAGCGACATTCGCTGGTTAATAGGACTCACCATAACCAAACGCACCGAAATGGGTGCAGTTTTGGGCTGCAAAATTCGCAGCAAGTTCCATGGCAAGCGGAATTTTTGTACCGTTGGTGATTTCCACAAGGAAAGCGGCTGCAAAAGCATCACCCGCCCCCAGTGTATCAACAGCTTCGACAGGAATGATGCCCTGATGGTAAATTCTTGAACCATCGAAGACCCAAGAACCCTGCTTGCCGCGGGTAGCCACTACCAAGCGTGGACCCATGGTATGCATCCTTCGCAGCAAAGTATCTTGTTGGTCTTCAGCAACATCCGATAATGAAATAAACGCCACATCTACATTCGGAAGTACATTCGCCAAATAGCGTTGATCGTGCCGTTGCGATAAGTCGAAAGATAGGATGCGGCTTGCTTTTTTCAGCTCCGGCAGTTGTTTCTCGATGTGGGAAAATGCGCTTGTATGAACCACATCATACGTCCGTATATAATCGAAGTCTGCCGGCTCTAAATACAGCAACGAACACGCGCCATGATCTGAGGCGCCAAATACTCTGTCACCGTTGACCAGGGTGACGGTGGAATAAGCAGTTGGTTTTTCTTGAACAGACCGGCAATGGGATGTATCAACCCCTTCGGCAGCGAGGGCATTCAAAATCATCTGCCCGCGTTCATCCTGCCCAAGCCAACCCAGGTAGGCAGCCTCGTCATGACCGTATCGCTTAGCCAACACAGCCACGTTGATCGCATTTCCACCCGGATATTGTGTCCGGGTATGGACATATGTATCAACCGTATTGTCGCCTACGCCTATCAACCGCGCCATTTTAGTACTCAAACTTCCACATGTAACGGCGGGTGCTCAATGGATGATTGTGCCAGACCGCCAGATGTTCCATCAAACGACCAGTTGCAGCTTCCAGGACCAACGGTGCAAAGATAGACCGCACATCCTTGTCAATGCCCTTCATTTCAAATTCTTTTGAATCGTAAACCAGCAGTTTTTCAGTGAATTTCTTACAGAAACGGACGACGCGCTCGGCTATCGGTCGGCTCTCGTCTTCGCCAACATACATTAAAACCGGCACATCCGGCATGACAACTTCAAATGGTCCATGGAAGAATTCTGCTGCTTCGCCTGTGAAGGTATGCATCCACTGCATCTCCATCATGACACACACGCCAGTCACATAAGCCGTTGCATAGCAAGGTCCTGAGCCCATCACCATAAAGAAGTCTTCTTTGTGATATAAACGGGCTTCTTCAATGGCACGCTTGTCGTTTGAAATAGCAACGTCCGCCATGACATCAATAAATGAGTCCAGGCTTTTGAGAACCTTATCTGCCAGGTTCCAGCCATCAGCTTCCTTCACAAGTCCGGTCAGGAACGCCAACAAGATCATAAATTTGGCTGTGTAGCCCTGGTCGCTTTTCCCATAAATAAAAGCGCCTGGGACTGCCTTTGCAAGGGGCGAATCGTCAAATTGAGTTACTGCTGCAACTTTGCAGCCATATGGCTTGATGAATTCAGCCGCCTCGAGAATTTCCGGGGTGGTGCCAGAATGGGAAGCAAGAACTACCAGAGAGTCCTTACCCAGTTTAGCGGGCGCTTGGCGAATAAATTCTGCCGGGAAGTACAGGTAAAATTCCACGGACTTGATGTCCCGGTCGAGGAAGTACTTTATGGCACCCATTTCGCGATTAGGTGCACCGCATCCAACCAGGAACACCCGTTTGACGCCAGCCCTGGCAAAATCTGCGCCTGCTTTGGCGGCAGCATCCTTTAGTTTAGCTGCCTGATCCAACGCTGTATGAAAATCTTTACGATCCAGTTCAATTGCCATTGTCGTTCTCCTTAATGACCTTACAAAAGATACCACGCTTGAATTTGGTACTTGGTATATACCAGCGCGGACTTTTTAAAAACCTCATCACCAGGAATGCACCTCTGCTGTGGAATGGAAAATAACTCTTTCAGGATGATTAACCGATGTTAAGTATTCAATCGGCTTGCCATCCGCGTCCATGACCACCGACCGCAAGAGGAGAACCGGACTTTTGGGTTTGATACCAAGGTAAGCAGCTTCCCCATCGGTCGCGAAACTCATCTTAAGGGTTTCATCATTCTTAGCAACTTCCAAACGATAACGGTCTCGCAAAATAGCATAAAGGGAGGTATTTTCAAGTGCGAAATCCTCTGCACACAACCCGGGGACAAGGACTTGAGGGATGTAACTTGTTTCAATGCAGAAAGGGGTGCCATTCGCCAGACGCAACCGCCGTAACACAGCTACTGATTCACCCAAACGAATCTGAAGTTTCTCTGCGATTTTGAGCGGTGCGGGGATAATGTCAAATAGGAGCAACTGTGAACCAGGGGTAGCACCAGTCATACGCAGCATCTGGGTTAAACCCTGGGCAAATTCCTTACCCACCCGGCGCATGACCTGTGGCGCCTTCACATAGGTTCCCTGCGTCGAGCGTCGTTCCAGTAACCCGTGGCGGATCAAACTTTCAATAGCTCGCCGAACTGTCATCCGGCTAACTCCCAGGGTTTCGGATAACTCACGCTCAGACGGTATCTGCTCACCGGGTGAATAAACGACACCTTCGATCATCTCCTTCAAGGTCGCTTCCACCTGCGCATACAGGGGAGCGTTGAGGGTTTCATCTAACTTCGGGAAGCGTATACCAGTTTGGTTCATGGTTGTTGGTCTATACCAATACTATTATAACAAGCCTTTATAAAATTACAATAGGCAATTTTCCTGCAATTGTGGGCTATGCTTTAGTCTAGGATATGTTGAGTATGCGCAGTATTAATCAGGCGGGTCGTACCCATAAAGCGTAAGCAATTAACGTCATCTCCCTACCCTTTTTCAGTAGCACATTTCCTGTTTTTCAGGTATGCTTAATACATTCACTCAACCCCCACCAAATTGGAGGTATTATGATCAAAGAAACTGTGAAGGACGCTGAAGGTCGGATGAAAGGTGCGTTGGCATCCCTGGAGGAGGACCTATCCGGCATTCGCACCGGACG
>DFYN01000091.1:4940-9391 GCA_002383615.1 Anaerolineaceae bacterium UBA4081 | reverse complement strand
AATTGCCAGTCCAAATTCAACCAGCCGGGTGGTTGGAATGGCAGGTACAGAGGGTTGGCGCACAGGTGTCTGCGGGGATTGGACGCCGAGGATGGGGCTGGTTTCAGCCAACGGGATCGGTGCGGCGTCCGGTTGGGCGTCCGGTTGGGCGTCCGCCATAGGCTGCTCAGGAGCGATTTTTGCATCCAATGGTGCAGCCTCCACGGGTCCGCCGCCAAAGCCGTCCATGCCACCGCCGCCACCGCCGCCCATGCCGAGCGGCGCTGCGCCCCAATTGATGATGGGTGATTTGGAGTAAGCGGTGGGTCCACTATCCTGGATACCCTGGGCGCTTTCCATCATTGGAGCCGCCCCGCGGGACGCCATGGGGATGCCGGGCAGGACTTCAACAAACACGAGCAGCACAGCCAGGGCTGCTGTTGCAAAGGCTGAGGTAAACCTGAGGATGGGGAACGCTGGAATACCCTTGCGGGAGGGTACCATTTCCGGGGTTAGGGTCAACCGGCGGGGAGAGCGGCGGCGCGGCACAGCGTGCAGCAGGGTGCGCAGTTCCGCCAGGTCGTTGAGTTCAGATTGCAGGGTGGAATCAGACGCCAGACGCTGCTCAAACCGGGCGCGTTCGCGTGGGTTTAAGGCGTCTGCCAGATATGCGGAAGCAAACTCCGCGTCACGGGGGAATCGGGTGCGCGTCATGAAATGTCCTCCTTCTTCTGACGAAAGAGGGCAGGTAATAGTTCCCCAAAGCCCTGCAAACACTCGCGTAACTTCAACCGCGCACGCGCAACCCGGCTTTTGATAGTGCCAATCGGTGTGCCAACCGCGGTTGAGGCTTCCTGATAGTCAAGACCTTCCAGGTCCACCATGACAATGGCAGCCCTGAAATCAGGAGGCAGCCCTTCCAGGCAATGCTGAACCGCTCGTTCCAATTCACGCTGATCCAGGGCTTCTTCCGGAGATGGCGCGCTGTCTGCCAGCCAGTAGGGTGACTCAATCTCTTCCCCGTCTTCATCTGAGACGGGTTCCAGCGGTGTTTGCGGATGGCGCTTGCGCCGGCGCAGTTCATCGTAACACTGGTTGGTCACCATACGCAGCACCCAGGCGCGGAAGGAGCCGCCGCGGTAGCTTGCCAGACTGCGGTAAGCAGAAATGAAGGCAGCCTGGGCAGCATCTGCTGCCGCATCTTCATCTGAGAGCATGCGGTAGGCAAGGTTGAACGCCAGGTCCTGGTAGGTCAGTATCAGGCGATTGAAGGCATCCAGGTCACCTTGTGCGGCAAGTTGAATGAGGGCAGGTTCGTCCATAAGCAAATCCAAGGTGATTGTACACGAAATTGGCTAGTGAGTAGAGATTAGATTCATAGGAATTAGGTCTTTCTGTAGATCTAGGCATTTTATCAATGGGAAAAAGGCGGTCATCCTAATCTCTAATTACCGCTCTCTACTCTCAAGTCCCGCCTTTGCATTCTTTGACAAAATCTGTTATCATTTGACTACTTTGACATGAGGATTGTGTAAATATGAACTTTCGAATGTGGATTAAGGCACTGCAGGTCATTCCACGCATTACAAAAGAAGAATGGCAGCAATTGGATGTGATTTCGCGCTGGTTGATTTCCACCCGCGCAGCCGTCTTGATTATGACCTTCATTTCCGCCGCCATTGCCGGGTTGTTGGCTTTCATCGGCACCGGTCAATTGGACGTCATCCGCTGGCTCCTTTTGGCGTTTGGGTTGGTGTTGGCGCACGCTACCAATAACCTGCTCAACGACTGGACGGATCATCGCCGGGGCGTGGACAAGGACAACTACTTCCGCACCCAGTACGGTCCGCAGCCGCTGGAATCGGGCTTGATGACAGAGCGGGAACTGCTGACCTATGCGGCTGTCACCGGAGCCCTGGCGCTGGCTTGCGGTGTCATCCTCTTCATCTTGACTGGCTGGGTGACTCTTGTTCTCATAGCAGTGGGTGCATTCTTCTTGCTCTTTTACACCTGGCCGCTCAAGTACATCGGCATGGGTGAATTGTCGGTCATTATGGTTTGGGGTCCTTTGATGATCGGCGGGGGTTATTACACCCTCACAGGCATGTGGGATTGGAACGTGGTCATTGCCAGCCTGCCCTATGCGCTGGGTGTCACGACCGTTATCTTTGGCAAGCACATCGATAAGTTGCCGGAGGACAAAGCCAAAGGCATCCACACCCTGCCGGTGGTGATAGGTGAGACCGTCTCGCGCTATGTAGTGTTTGGCATGGTTGCCCTGCAGTACCTTTCGGTGATTTATCTGGTCATTATTGGATTCTTCTCACCGGTGATGTTGGTGGCGTTGCTGGGCTTGCGCAGTTTGCCATACGTGATCAAGATCTATCGCAACCCCAAACCCAGCGAAGCGCCAGAGTGGTTTTCGAAGGAAGCCTGGCCTTTGTACTTTGTGGCGGCGGCATTCTACCAAAACCGCACATATGGATTGGCATTCCTGTTGGGTTTGATTTTAGAGGCTGTGGTTCGAACTTTGGGTTGGTTTTAATCGCATTTGAATCTGATGAAAACCGCTGCCAGACAATTTGGCGGCGGTTTTTTTATTTGCCCCGCACAGCCCACAAGGTTGAGGGATTTGCTATCTGACTGCCAGATGAGTACAATTAAGTATATGTAAAACTCAGGAGTCAATCATGGAACTGGTATCCATAAAAATACAAAAACCGGAAGAGATAAACTTCATCCTCGGGCAATCCCATTTCATTAAAACGATTGAGGATATCCACGAAGCGCTGGTCAGTTCGGTGCCAGGCATCCAATTTGGTGTTGCATTCTGTGAAGCATCGGGCATGTGCTTGATCCGCTGGAGCGGAACCAACCCGGAGATGATTGAACTGGCTAAGCAGAATGCGTCAGCCATTGGAGCTGGGCATAGTTTTATCATCTTCCTGGGCGAAGGTTACTACCCTGTTAACGTCCTGAATGCCATCAAGGCAGTCCCCGAGGTTTGTGGCATCTTTTGTGCAACAGCTAACACAACCGAAGTCATTGTCGCCGTCAGTGGCGAAGGACGCGGTATATTGGGAATTGTTGAAGGTCAGGCGCCGAAAGGGATTGAAACCGAACAAGATATTGCCTGGCGCAAGGATTTCCTGCGCAAAATTGGATATAAAGCCGGCTAGTGAAGGAGAAGCAGATGAAGAAGATTCTACCAGTCATCATGATTGCAGCATTGCTGATGGGTTGCAGCGGTCAGGCTCCCACCATATCATCGGATGCGGAAATGGCAACCCGCGTGGCAAAACTGCTCACCCAAATGCCCACCACAGTAGGCGGGCAAACGGTCACAGATGTACCCGTTCAGACCAACACCCCGGTAACAGAAGCGCCGGTTGTAGTGACCTCCACCCCCGAAGTTGTAGATACGCCTGCATTGGCTCAAACCCCTACCGAGGAACCCACTGCGACCATTGAGGTGGTGAACGAAACGCCGACGGCTGGACCAACCGCCACCAATACCCCGCTGCCCACGCCGACCGTGCCGGATACGGACCCACGCAAGTCATTGGGAGAGCCCACATTTGTGGACACGATGGATAATGGTGATTACTGGCCAACGGACAACACAGACACCTATACCAACATCAGCTTCAAGAATGGCGCGATGCATTTCAAAGCGCTGACGGATACTGACGGTTGGCGCCTGATGACCTACCAGCCGGTCACAAATTTCTACATTGAAGTCACGGGCGCACTCAGTACTTGCAGCGGCACCGACCACTTCGGTCTGGTTTTACGTTTCCCGGAGAAAGCGCCTGCCAATCGGGGTTATTTGTACAGCATCTCCTGCGATGGCAAGTTCACCTTCAATGAATGGGATGGCTCGGTCAAACCAAAAGGCACCTGGACCAGCCATATTTACTGGAAGGAAGACAAAGCCATCCTGCAAGGTGAAGATGCCATCAACCGGCTGGGTGTGATGGCGACTGCCGGACAGTTTACGCTATTTGTCAACGGCGTCAAAGTGGGTGAGGTTGCAGATACAACATTCTCCAGTGGTTATTTTGGCGTGCTGATTGGCTCTGATAACACCAAAGACCTGACGGTTAAGATAGACGAGTTGCGATACTGGAGCCGTTAGCAAGGGGACATGTCGGGGCGGTTTTCCGCCCCGTTTTTGTCTCAATTAGAGAGGATTAGTAAAGATGGATATCAGAAATACCCGACCGATGGGTTTCTTTTTAGTGACAACAGCCATATTAGGTCTGGTGATCATGGCAGTCGGAATCATATCTTTATGGCAGTTTGAAGCACGGCTCAAAGTGCAATTGGATGATACCCTGGTGGTGGTTGAAAGCACAGTGGCAGGTATGAATGAGGGCTTAATCCTCGCCGACCAATCCCTTGATCAAACCACAGCCATAGCAGAGACACTGGCGGAAACGCTGCGCGCTACCGGGGAGTCGGTTGAAAAT
>DFYN01000091.1:4329-4875 GCA_002383615.1 Anaerolineaceae bacterium UBA4081 | reverse complement strand
CCCCCTTGGTGACACATTAAAAGATGTCTCAACCAGCCTGGATGATATCCCGGCGACCCTGTTATCCATGGATAAATCACTCAGCACATCATCCGACGATCTGGCAGAAATGCCCGCCATGCTGACCGCAATGGCAGGCAATGTGGATTCAATCCAAATGAACCTGAAGGACGCCAAAGCGGTCACCGATCAATTCCTGGTGACGATGGCATCCCTCGAAGGCAAAGTCGCAACCGCAAGGGAGAAGATTCCCGGCACACTGGACAGGATAGCGCTGATGGTGACGCTGGTCATGCTATGGTTGGCAATGACGCAAGTTGGATTACTTGTACAGGGCATGGCAATGCTGCGTCCTGTCCGGGTTGAAGTTGAGCCAGGGCAGCAATCCGTTACCACGGATGGAGGAAAATAAGGAAAGCTTTATGGATGATCAAGCCTTGCACGACGAAGCTGAGCAGATGGGGATGCAGGTTGTCTATTTGGGTTTACTGCGTAAAGGACCGGTCTGGTCGTCGGAAGAGACGGTTGAGCGGGCAGCTATTCAGG
>DFYN01000091.1:1240-4317 GCA_002383615.1 Anaerolineaceae bacterium UBA4081 | reverse complement strand
GAGGCGGAAGCCATGGCAGCCAGCGATCCGGCAATTCAAGCGGGACGGCTTATCTGCGAGCTGCATCCCTGGTTGGTGGGCAAGGATGCTTTGCCGTGATTAGTTCGCTTTGATGTAGCCCAGAGTAGGTCGGCTAATCTTTTCTACGGGCAGCACGTCCACCAATTGGTATTCACGCGTCCCAAGCCCCAACGCTTCCCCGTATTCCACAACCTTATAGGGGTCCTTGAAAGGACCATGCAGCACCTGGAAGGGGTGTCCTTCACGCTTCCAGATTTCCATGGAAGTAGGCACATTTTCCTCAATCAAGGGTGTTTTGGAGGTTGCATCCAGTACAGCCGTGTCCAGCGCGACAATGTCGTCTGAGCCGAATATGCCGGCGTCCGGTAAGATGGGCATACTGGTAAACCCAAAGCAGTCGCAGACAGGCGTCATATGGGTCGCCAGCACCATGTGGACGGCTTTGCCGGGCGCAAAGGTGGACATGGTTACTGCGGTACTGATGGCGCAGGCTTCCTGGAAGGTCCAGAAGAAGGGTGCCTCAATCTTCAGGCTGCCTGGCGGTGCAACTTTGAGGCAGCGACCGCAGGCATTGCAGGGTTCAAAGTGCATGTGGATTTCTTCTGGATTGTGCTTATCCTGAACCAGTGCGCCGTGCGGGCAGGAATCGATGATACGCTGTCGTGTTTCAGCATCCGGGCAGAGTTCAGGGAACCAGTAGCGGTCATAATGATGGGTGTCGTGGATGGCTGAGCGGGTCTCGCCCACCATGCAACCCAGGGCGATATTCTTGAAAGCGCCGCCGTAGCCGCAGGATGGGTGCCCCTTGGCATGCGCAAAATTAACCATGAAGGTGGCGTCTTCCGCATAACCGGCGACCTTCCAGGTCTTGATGTTTTTATACGGACGCTCGTGGGCATAGAAATAGCGATCCTCCACACCCGCGGATGGAATAATCGGGCAGCCCAGGGTTTCAGCGGTGTAACCGCGCGTTTCCGCCCCAGCCACATCCCACCACACATCTGCCACGAAGGGTTTACCACCGCCATCTTTGATGGCTTGCACAACCTTTCGGAGGAAGACCGGGTTAATGGTTGAGTAGCCGATATTATTGCCAGTGTGGATTTTGAGCAGGACTGTTTCACCCTTGACCCGGTCACGCAGGTGCAGCTGGTCAAGGATCAGGTCCAGTTTGGCGGGCAGGGTTTCTTTGGCTTCCAGGCGCGCCTGGCGGGGGGAACCGAAATAGACAGTGCTTGGCATGGTATACCTCATTGGATGGAGTAGGCAAATTATACCTTCTCCTGATGTACAATTACCGCATGTACAACCACATTTATTTTGGAGATAACCTGCCTTTCCTGCGGGAATTACAGGCAGAGAGTGTGAATTTGATTTACATTGATCCGCCGTTTAATACGGGGCATACCCAGTCCCGCATGCAGATATCCACCGAGCGTTCCATCAACGGCGACCGGACAGGCTTTGCCGGGCAGCGTTACCTCACCACCAAGCTCGGCTCGCGCGGGTATGCAGATATTTTTGATGATTATTTGGATTTTATTACTCCCCGGCTGGAAGAATCCAGGCGGGTGTTGGCAGCCGATGGCAGCCTATACTTCCACATTGATTACCGCGAAGCCCATTATGTCAAAATACTGCTGGACGCCATCTTTGGGCGTGAGTGCTTCTTGAATGAAATCATTTGGGCGTATGACTATGGCGGGCGCACGAAGCGGAAGTTCCCTCCCAAACATGACACCATTTTCTGGTATGCAAAAGACCCCGGCAATTACACCTTCAATGTAGATGCGCTGGACCGAATACCCTACATGGCTCCCGGGTTGGTGGGCAAGGAGAAAGCTGCACGGGGAAAGTTGCCGACGGACGTTTGGTGGCACACGATTGTGCCGACCAACAGCCGTGAGAAAACAGGCTATCCCACCCAAAAGCCGATGGGTATCTTAAGACGCATCATCACTGCCAGCTCCAACCCGGGCGAGCAGGTGCTGGATTTCTTTGCAGGTTCGGGTACCACCGGGGCTGCCTGCCTGGAATTGGGACGGCATTTTACACTGGTGGACAATAACCCCCAGGCGCTGGAAGTGATGGCAAAGCGCTTTGACGGGGTGGAAGGAATTGAGTGGCATGGCTGGCAAACCGATTCCAACCGTTGAGGAAATGCTGGCAAAGTTGCGAGAGCATGCTTCACCAGACCGATTGGCGGGGCAGCAGCGCTTTGGCATCCATGGGAGTGAGCAGTGGGGCGTTTCCATGCCAGACATCCGCGCCGCGGCAAGGGGTGTAAAGGACCACGCCCTGGCGCTGGCGTTGTGGGATACCGGCATACACGAAGCCCAACTAGTGGCAGCGTTGGTGGACCGACCACAATGGGTTACCCGCCAGCAAATGGAAGACTGGGCAGCCGATTTTGACTCATGGGATGTGGTTGACCAGACCTGCATGAACCTGTTTGACCCAACGCCTTTTTGTTGGCAGGCTGCCGCAGACTGGATGGAGCGTGCTGAGGAATTTGTCTGCCGGGCAGGTTTTGTGCTGGTGGCATCGCGAGCAGTGCATGACAAACAGGCACCCGATGCCACATTTACAGGGTTCTTTCCGGCAATGCTGGCTCATTCTGCCGATGAGCGTATCTACGTCAAGAAAGCCATCAACTGGGCATTGCGGCAGGTGGGTAAGCGCAATGAAGCGCTCAGGTTGGCGGCTTTGGACCTGTGCGATGAATTAACCGCAATGAGGTCACCCAGCGCACGGTGGATTGCGGCAGATGCCCGGCGCGAACTATCATCTCCGGCAGTCATTCAACGGCTGCAAAGGAAGGCAGCCTGATGTCATTTCCCATCCTGGATTTTGATGATGACCGAAATGCAATCCTGAACCCGAGGATGTATGCCACCCGGCAGCCATTGCCGGAGCGGGGCGTGCTGTGTTTCTTCCAGGATGTGCTAAAGGCTTTGGCAAGGCAAAAACGTTTGCGAAAAATCACCAATTTCAGTTCTGAGATGGGGTTAAACCCGGTTTATGTGCTGGAAGATGACGGTGAACCAGTGTTTGTA
>DFYN01000091.1:0-1210 GCA_002383615.1 Anaerolineaceae bacterium UBA4081 | reverse complement strand
TCAGCGGTGCGGGATGAGGGTACCAGCTATCACTACCTGCCGCCCGCAGAAGAGATTCAGGCGGATGAGCAGGGCATCAACGCTCTGACGGCGACGTTTCAGGCACACGGGTTGCCGTTCCACCTGGGCAAGAGTTGGACGACGGACGCCTATTACCGCGAGACGTCAGCACGGCGGGAAAAGCGTTTGGCACAGGGCTGCTCGGTGGTGGAAATGGAAGCAGCCGCCTTGTTTGCGGTGGCACGATTCCGCAATGTGCCGCTTGGGCAGGTCGTGTATGGCGGCGACCTGGTGGTGCCGGAAGGTTGGGACTCGCGCAAGTGGAATCACATGCAAGATGTCCGCCGCGAATTGTTGATGCTGGCGGTGGAGGCTGTCAGGCGGCTGTGATTTTGGGAGATATGTGAGGGTGATCGGTCATATGTGATCCGTGAGCAAATTACAAACAAAAAGAACCTGCGAATCTCAACATACAGACCGCAGGTTACTAATCACAAATCACTAACCACTAACCACTAACAGTCCCATACAATTCCCGATGCACAATGCTGAGTGCACGCACCTGTTCGGCGGCATGGTAGCTGGAGCGCACCAGGGGTCCACTTTCCACCCACTTGAAGCCAATCTCCATCCCAAAGTCGTGCAGCTCCTTGAATTCATCCGGGGTAACATAGCGTTCAATTGGCAGGTGTTGGCGGGAAGGCTGCAGATACTGCCCCAGCGTCAGGATATCCACGCCCCAGTCGCGTTGGTCGCGCATGACCTGCTTGACCTCGTCCAGGGTCTCACCCAGACCAAGCATGATACCGGATTTGGTTAACACATCCGGGTCTAATAACTTAGCGCCGCGCAGGGTGGCTTCCGACCAGGCATAGTTATCCTGCGGTTGAACCAGTTTGAAGAGGCGCGGCACCGTTTCCACATTGTGGTTGAGAATTTCCGGGCGGGCATCCATGACGATCTTTAAGGCTTCCAAACTGCCTTTGAAATCGGGGATGAGCACCTCAACAGAGCAGCCCGGCGCCAGTTCACGGATGCGGCGGATGACCATGGCGAAAATGGGTGCACCGCCATCCCGGCGTTCGTCACGGTTGACACTGGTGATAACCGCGTGCTTCAGACCCATCGCCTTAACTGCCTGGGCAACACGTTCCGGCTCCATCCAGTCCAATAATTCCGGCATGCCATGTTTGATATCGCAGAAGCCGCA
>DFYN01000117.1:2720-4540 GCA_002383615.1 Anaerolineaceae bacterium UBA4081 | reverse complement strand
ATGACAACCGTGTGCAAGAGGTTTCGTATATTTCTCGGATGCTCAAAGTCCTGGCGCGCGAATTGAACGTGCCGGTGCTGGCTGCGGCACAGCTCTCCCGCGCGGTAGAGCAGCGGCAGGATAAAGTGCCGGTGCTCTCCGATTTGCGCGAATCAGGGTCGCTGGAACAAGATGCCGATATCGTCATGTTCATCCATCGCCCGCATGCGCAAGAAGAAGGGCACCCGGAAAAGAATAAGACCTTCCTGATGGTCTCAAAGCACCGCAATGGTCCCACCCATGGCGGCATTGAGCTGGTGTTCCTGGAGAACATCGCCCGGTTTGAGTCAGCCGTAACAGAACCCCACTCGGAGGACGGCAAAAAACGCCGTTAAGCCAGAGTGACCGGTTTTTCTGGCTTCCCTGATGGTAAATTAGCGACAACGCGCCTGCCGAATGCGTTCTTTAGCGATCTGTTGCCGCAAATCGACCATTTGGCTGAACTCAAAGTGACCCTCTACACCTTCTGGGCGCTTGAGCAACAGGCGTCCCAGCCAAAATACCTGACCCTGGCAGATTATCTGGCAGATGAACTCTTGCTCACCAGCCTTGATTCGGATACCGCGAAAGCAGAGGAGGCTTTGCTGGATGCAATTGAACGGGCAGTCATCCGCGGCACCCTGTTGCGGGTCTCAGCTCCGGGAGCAGCCCCCGTGGATGTGTTCCTATTCCTCAATTCCGAGCAAGGCAGGCAAGCAGCCGAAGGTCTCGCAGCCGGCACCTGGCAGCCTGACCGATCAGCATTGCCCACCCTGCAATTGAGCCGCCCCAACATTTATCGCCTGTATGAGCAGAATATCGGTCCACTAACACCCCTCATTGCAGATGCCCTGCGGGATGCAGAGCACCAATATCCGCCTGAGTGGATTGCCGACGCTATTCAGATTGCCACAGAGCGCAACGCCCGGAATTGGAAGTATATCCAGGCGGTATTGCGCTCATGGAAGGAAAAGGGTCGAGATGAGTCGCATCAACGAGACACTGAAAAAGATCGCCGCCGCTACATTAAAGGAGAGTTCGGAGATGTCGGAGAATACTGATCGCCCTGACCCCAACTGCCCCATTTGCGGTGGATTAGGTTACCTGCGTCGGGATGTGCCCGTGGGAGACCCCGACTTTGGGAAGATGGTGCCGTGCGAATGCCGCAAGGACGCCATCGCCCGCGGCAACCTGGACCGGCTGTACCGTGTCAGTAATTTGGACTCGTTTACCCAGATGACATTTGAACGGTTTAATCCTTCCGGTCGGCGTGGCACGAACGAAGACCAACAGGCATCCCTGCAGGCTGCTCTGGAATCAGCCCAGGCGTATGCCGCCAACCCCGGTGGGTGGTTAGTTTTGCAGGGCACCTACGGTTGCGGCAAGACCCATCTGGCAGCCGCCGTCGCCAACCAGGTCATCCTGCGGGGTGTGGCAACCCTCTTCTTGACCGTCCCAGACTTGCTGGATTGGCTGCGCTATGCCTATGGTGACAACGCCACCTCATTTGAAGACCGCTTTGAGGAAATTCGGAATATTGATTTCCTGGTGCTGGATGACCTGGGTACCCAGAACACCACCCCCTGGGCGCAGGAAAAGTTATTCCAAATTGTGGATTACCGCTACTTGAGGCGCTTGCCCACCGTCATCACCACCAACCTGGACCTGGACCAGATTGACCCGCGTATTCGCTCGCGCTTGTTGGATAGCGCCCTGGTCACCATGGTTAACATCAAGGCGCCAGATTACCGCTCAGAGAAATCCGAGTTCTCAGACCCCTTGCTGATTTCGCTTTCGCTGTT
>DFYN01000117.1:2262-2704 GCA_002383615.1 Anaerolineaceae bacterium UBA4081 | reverse complement strand
GCAGCGCAAGCCTACGCCGAGCAGCCCATTGGCTGGCTGGTCTTGATGGGTGGATTCGGCAGCGGAAAAACCCACCTGGCGGCGGCGGTTGCCAATTACCGGCACAGCCTGGGTGAAGACCCCATCTTTGTGGCAGTGCCCGACTTGCTGGACCATCTAAGGGCTGCTTTCAGCCCAACCTCCACCATTTCGTTTGATGAGCGCTTTGAACGGGTGAAGACTTGCTCATTATTAATTCTGGATGACCTGGGCACCCAATCTGCCACCCCCTGGGCGCGGGAAAAGTTATATCAAATCTTCAACTATCGCAGCATGGCACATTTGCCCATGGTGATAACCACCACCCTGACCCTGGACGAACTGGACGGACGCATTCGCAGTCGCATGCTGGATGAACGGCTATGCAAGATTCAGAAAATCCTGGTGCCGCCCTATCGCGCCA
>DFYN01000117.1:1255-2231 GCA_002383615.1 Anaerolineaceae bacterium UBA4081 | reverse complement strand
GCAAATAACACTTGCCAGACCCTCAGGGCTGCTTCAGCCTGGATATGGAAATTCATTTTAGACGTCCCCCAGCGCCGGTCAGCGAAATAAATTGGGACTTCCTTGAAGGTAAACCCGCACTTATGAGCAAGGTATGCCATTTCAACCTGGAAGACGTAGCCGTTCGACTTTACCCGTTCCAATGGCATTCCCCGCAGCGTAGCTGCTTTCCACAATCGGAAGCCACCGGTCGTGTCCTTGATCGGCAGCCCTAATATCGTTCGTGCATACAGGTTGCCAAATCCGGACAGGGTCTTACGCCACCAGGGCCAGCAAATATCCAAACTTCCACCCTGAATATAGCGAGAACCAATTGCCACGTCACAATCTGCTAGCGCAGTGTGTAATTCCACTAACTTGTCCAACGGGTGTGAAAAATCAGCATCCATTTGACCCAGTGCGTCGTAACCGTGAGTCAAACCCCAATCAAACCCTTGCAGGTAAGCTGTTCCCAATCCGAGCTTGCCGGTGCGATGCAGGACATGCATATGACCCGCCTGCTCACCTGCCAGTTTGTCTGCCAAATCGCCAGTGCCATCCGGCGAGCCGTCATCTACGATGAGTAGATCCATCGCAATAGGCAGGCGAAAAAACGCCTCCACCAGGCGTGGAAGGTTCTCTGCTTCATTGTAAGTTGGAACGATTATGAGCGTCTTCATAAATAAAGGTGAATAAAGGTGATAACCTTGTTACTCAGCGCTTTTCCCTTCTGTTGGTGTTGCCGAATCATCGAGGTCACTTTCTTCACCGAGCAAGTCTTGCTCCAATGGAATCACAAATTGGCATTGATCCCCCCCGCTTGCCATGCAGATCTCTTCACTGACGCGTAATAATTCATTCCCGGAATAGTGATGCGCTGCGGCTTCCAGGAGACCAACCAACAAGTGGCAATCCGGCTTTTCGGATGTCCGACCCCAACACACCGGGCAGCGTTGGA
>DFYN01000117.1:0-1193 GCA_002383615.1 Anaerolineaceae bacterium UBA4081 | reverse complement strand
AGGGTTTTGCCAGCCCGCAGCGCCATTCCGCGCCCGCCCCGTTCGCCGTACACGTCTTCAAGTGAGAGGAAAATGGTGGAGTAATCTGCAAAATCAAACTGCCGCCCAAGGTTTTCCGGCGGCAATTGCTTCACCAATTCAGTCAGGTTGGCATGTGTCAGGATAATCTGCAAACCACTTTCGCCCAAAACATCTTCCAGGACTGTCATGGTTCTGAGGGCAATAATATTCGCCAGGTACAAGCCGCTTTTCGGGATAGTTTCCACAAAAATCCTTTACAGCATCCTTGCCAGGTCAATGACGGTGCGACGCATTTCCAACAGGATTAAACCCAACTTGGCGTCTTCTCGCACTAAGATCGTCAAGACCGCATCCTCACCCACCGCCATCAGGACGATATAACCCCGTTCTCCTTTTACAAATACCTGCTCGATTGACCCGCGTGAGAATTCACTTGCAATCCGCTCACCCAGCGACAACATGGCAGCCGACATGGCAGAAACTCGATCTTCCTCCACACCGTCTGGCAGGGCGGATGCAATGATCAAGCCGTCAATGCTGACCACTGCTGATGCCTCTACTTCTGGCGATGAAGCCTGTAGTGCGCGTAGTCGCTCAACCATGGGTTGTGAGCGTAATGGGGTCAAAGGTTTACTCCTATAATCTGATACTAACCAATTTAGTTTTAGCATAGGTAATAGAGGGTGTCAAGAATTCTGGGTTTCACAGAAATGTAAAGATTGCGTTCCACACCCAGTAGATCAGGAGTAGAAGCGGTTAATGGCGCCTGGTTCCGTGTTACAATCCGCCTGTATGAACAAACGCCTTGTTTGGATTGGTTCCATCCTGGTATNNCTGCTGGGGTTGGGCGGTATCTGGCTCTCAGGCAGGCAGTCCGCTGCATCCAGCCGTCTGGTGACCATCTACATTGACGACGTGCAAGCTGCCGCCACTTTTATCAGTAAAGAAACCACACCGCGTGGTTTGATTGAAGCTTCAGGGCTGACGCTTCTGGATAGCGCTCGCGTGACGATAAATGGCATCCCCATTGCGTTGGATGACACTTTGCCTGAAGCTGACGGCGTTGTGCTACAAATCCACCCTGCGCATACCTTGACCCTGACCAGTGATGGCGAAACCCGCAAATTAACAAGCACCGCACCAACCCTCGGGCAAGCACTCGCGGAAGCTGG
>DFYN01000032.1:7160-7341 GCA_002383615.1 Anaerolineaceae bacterium UBA4081 | reverse complement strand
GTTTGCTTAACATAAACAAGTGCATGAATAAGTACAACGACAACCCTAACGCAGTGATACGGTTGAGGATAAAACCCCATGATCCAATTTGACGGTAACGCGGGTCGAACCAAAACAGGATTTTTTTGGCTGAAGGCTGATTAGACATGTCAGGCTTCCTTCCTGGGATGAAATATGCTTT
>DFYN01000032.1:2641-7144 GCA_002383615.1 Anaerolineaceae bacterium UBA4081 | reverse complement strand
ACGCCATCGACATTATCCGCAAGACATATTTCTGGCGCGTTCTTATTGATTGTCAGATTCTGCCCAATTGTTGCCAATACAGCCGGTCCAATATATCGGGGTGTAGTTAATGCCACCGGGCAAGCGCTGATACACATACCGCATTCTATGCAGTCAGCCAATCGTTCATATTCCTCCGATTGACGATGTTTTTCATGCGGCAAACAAGCGTCAGGAAGTTGCAGCACTTGTTGTCCATTCGCTGCTTCCATATTGGCATAAAACGAACCCATATCCACCGCAAGGTCACTCACAACCGGGAAGTTGCGTAATGGATCAAGCTTAAAAGAGCCGCCATCTTTTGTGACCGATCGGACGCTCGTAATACACGTCAGTTTTTCAATGCCATTAACCAGCATTCCACAAGCGCCGCAGGTAGAATGATGGCAGGCATGGCGGAAACACAGACTACGATCATGAAACGCCCAGATTCGCTCAACCAGGTCCAAAACATATTCATCAGGATTAGCATCCAGTTTGAACGACTGGTAATACCCCTTCTTTCCTCCCTTTTGCCGAAATACGTAGACGGTTACATGCCAGGTTGTCTCGCTCATTTTGCCACCTGTTCCTGGTAATAAGTTCTATAAGAAGCCAATGGTTGATTTGCAGTTGTGCAGACCTCATTGATTCCAAGTTTTTTGCAGACCAAATCAACTGTTTTCTCTGCCATAGCTCGGCATGTTGTAGCCTTTCCCCCGGTAATGGTAACCATTCCTTCCACGCCATCTTCTGCATGGTCGTAACACTTGAATGTTCTGGTCAAACTGCGTCCTTTTAACGCTTCTCCAATCAGTGGACGGGCTGACATATAAACCCCGCGTTGTTTGGTATTAGCTACCGCCGGAACAAGTTCACAGGCGCATTTATACATCTGCGCAACCTGGTCCTCAACCACTGGAATGTAATCTGCATCTTCGACTTCGAATGAGGTTGTCCCAATTACACTCATTCTGCGCTGGGGTAACAGGATATCTCCATCGCTCGGTTCTACCAAACGGTTAATCACACGATTGGTTAATCGCTGATCGTAAGCAACCATCACGCCCGGGGTTGGAACGATAGGGACAGGTAACCCGATCAAGTCGGCAATAGCGCCTGCCCAGGCGCCGGTAGCATTAATAACTACATCACCACGGAATTCATAGTTCCTGTCGTTGGCGCGGCCATTTACCTCTATACCAACCACGCGGCGTTGACCGTCAATGATTATATTGACAACATTCGTATAGGTGAAGAATTGTGCCCCCAGTTGCTTGGCTGAGGCGGCAAAAGCAAACGCCAGGCGCAAGGGATCAAATGCACCATCCGGCACCGTATAAGCAAGCAGCACCTTCGGATTTAGGGCAGGTTCAAGGTTTATTGCTTCAGCAGGTGTGAGCTTATCAATCGGAATTCCGCATTCCTCAGCCCCTTTTTCAAATCTAACGGCGTATTCCAAATCTTCTTCGCTAAGTGCAACAAACAATCCACCGTTATATTCAATGCACTGCTTCGCAATTTTCCGAAGGATAATATTCTCCTGGATGCATTCGATGCCTGCCTCTACATCGGTGACACAATAACGCCCCCCTGAGTGGAGCAGACCATGTGTTCTGCCTGAAGTTCCAGAGGATATTTCACCTCGCTCAACAACAGATACATCAAATCCCCTTAACGCCAGATCGTAGGCAATTGCGCAACCTGTAAACCCGGCTCCAATGACGATTGCGTGTGGTTTGGAATTCATATATGACCTTTTAGACCTCAATCCAATCAAATGTTCTTGTAACTGCCTTTTTCCATTGATGATAAAGTTGCGCTCGGACATCCTCAGCCATGGAAGGTTGCCAGGCTTTGTCCTGACCCCAGTTTTGCCGTATGTCATCCACACCATTCCAGTAACCAACCGCCAAACCAGCGGCATAGGCTGCTCCGAGAGCAGTCGTTTCCGCCACNNAGCGCTGTTAATTTTACGCCGGAATCCTTTTCCATGGCTTCCAGGACCTCAAGGGTTTGAAATGCAGTAGCCTCAAGGACTGCCCGCGCCAAATGACCTCGTTCAACAAAGCGGGTCAAACCCACAATTACACCGCGTGCATCTGAACGCCAATACGGTGCATATAATCCAGAAAAAGCAGGCACAAAAAATACACCGCCATTATCCTTAACCATTTGGGCAAGCGGTTCAATGTCCTTGGAGGATTCAATCATTTTTAAGTTGTCCCGCAACCACTGAACCAGTGCGCCAGCAATCGCTATAGACCCTTCAAGGCAATAAATCGCTGGTTCTTTTCCAAGTTTGTATCCAACTGTGGTTAATAATCCGTTCTTGGATGGTACAGGTTTTATTCCAGTATTCATTAACATAAAGCAGCCGGTGCCATAAGTGTTCTTTGCTTCACCTGGCAAGGTGCACGCTTGTCCAAAAAGGGCTGCTTGTTGGTCGCCCAGGTCTCCAGATATAGGTACGCCCGTAAATGGTTCATTTGCATACCCATAAATTTCCGATGATGGTTTGATATGCGGCAGCATTCCCCTCGGAATGCCCAACTCTTCTAATATATCGGGAGCCCACTTTAAGGTCACTAAATCCATCAACATGGTGCGCGAAGCATTGGATACATCTGTCACATGGACGCCACCCCTGGCGCCGCCTGTCAGGTTCCAGATGATCCAAGTATCCATGTTCCCAAATATGACATCTCCCGATTCAGCAGCCCTGCGAATATCAGGACGGCTTTCCAACAACCATTTGATCTTTGGTCCCGAAAAATAGGTAGCAATGGGAAGACCGGTTTTGGTTGCAAATCGTTGTTGACCACCTTGAGTCATCAATTCTGCACAGATTGACTCAGTCCGTGTATCCTGCCAGACTATTGCAGGAGCGACTGGTATGCCAGTATGGCGATCCCAAAGGACAGTGGTCTCGCGTTGATTAGTTACTCCAATGGCAGCAATATCCGTCGGTTGCAATCCAGATTTACGCAGTGCATTTTCCATTACCTCTTGAGTGCGAGCCCATATTTCCAGCGCGTCATGTTCTACCCATCCCGGTTTAGGATAAAATTGGGAATGTTCTCGCTGATCAGATGCTACGATTTTCCCAGCCTGGTCAAAAAATATACAGCGCGTGGAAGATGTTCCTTGATCTATTGATGCGATAAATTTGGGCATTGATTCACTCCTGGAACCTTAGAGCTAAACCTTATATCTCTTATCGTCTGACAAAAATTCTTGATTGGCTACTTAATGGCTGCCTGGGACGAAATTCGACAAAGTTTATTGTACATAAATATATTCATTCAGCGTAATGACCAATGTAATTAGTATTGATGACCGGTAGCAGTGAATCTTTAAGATAGAGTACTTGCCGATTAGATTTTATTGCGATATCATAGGTACAGTGTGTTTGTCCCTTTAACCCATCCACACAAGAGGAGAAGAATATGAAGCGTTTACCGTTTGTCCTGGTTGCAGTCATTATGATTACCGTGATGGTAATGAGTGCCTGCACCACCCCCACGCCTGTCGCCACCAATGCACCTGCTACAGAAGTAGCGACTGAGGCGCCTGTTGAATCAACCGCTGTCCCAGAACCCACTGCTATCCCCCTGGGAACTGCGGAAAACCCGATCATTATGGCTATGGCGCCTTCTGCCACCAGCCAGGAATTGATCGCAGGTGGTGAAGCTGTTGCAGCCAAATTAACTGAGCTGACTGGTTACACCATTGTCACCGTTGTTCCTAACTCATACGCTGCGTTGGTTGAAGCTATGGGTTCTGGAAATGCCCACATCGGTTGGCTGCCTCCGCTGGCTTACATGCTGGCGAAGCAAAAAGGTTATGCAGATGTAGGTTTGGTTGTTGTTCGCTTTGGAACCAACCACTACGGTGTCCAGTTTGTAGCGAACGCTGCGTCTGGTTTCACGGCATACTTTGACCCGACCACAAATACTAATACTGCTGATGCATCAACAGCCTTGAAGCAATTTGAAGGCAAGAAACCCTGTTGGACGGATCCTCTGTCAGCTTCTGGTTACGTCATTCCTTCTGGTATGGTTGCCAATGAAGGCGTGAAGACCCAAGCCGCTGCCATGGTACAAGGTCACCCGACTGTCATCAATGCCCTGTATGCTGGCGGCATTTGCGATTTCGGAGCTACCTACATCGACGCACGCACAACCAAATCTGTCATCGAAGCAAAACCCGATGTCATGGAAAAAGTTGTCGTGATTTACCAAACGGATCCATTCATCCCCAACGACAATGTGTCCTTTGCGACCACTTTGCCGGAAGATGTCCGCGCCAAGCTGACTGAAGCACTTGTCTCCATGGCTTCCAGTGAGGAAGGTCAGACGTTATTGAAGGGAATGGGTTATGACGTTCAAGGTTTGGATGTCATTGACGACACCTTCTACGATGAATTCCAGGTCTACTTGCAAGCGACTGGCATCGATGTAACTACCCTTGTCAAGTAAGTTT
>DFYN01000032.1:0-2625 GCA_002383615.1 Anaerolineaceae bacterium UBA4081 | reverse complement strand
GTAGCCCTCAAAGATGTCAGTTTTGAGGTAGAAGATGGTGAATTCCTGGTTGTTATTGGTTTATCAGGCTCAGGTAAGTCAACGTTACTTCGCTGCATTAACCGCCTGATCGAACCAACCTCCGGTTCAATATTCTGGAACGATCAGGACATCACCAAAGCTTCAACAGATGAATTAAGGAAAATCCGACGGCACTTTGGCATGGTTTTTCAGCAATTTAATCTGGTAAAACGCTCAAGCGTGATGACTAACGTTTTAGCTGGTCGATTAGGTTATGCGAATCCTACTTTAGCGCTGTTTGGTATTTGGTCAAAAGAAGACCGGGATCGGGCTATGGCAGCCCTTGAACGGGTAGGAATTGCGGAAAAGGCAAATACCCGCGCAGACACCCTCTCCGGTGGACAGCAACAACGGGTAGGCATTGCAAGGGCACTCATGCAAGAACCGGATCTGGTTTTGGCTGATGAACCAGTAGCGAGTTTGGATCCTGTATTAGCTCACACCATTCTGCAATATTTGGAAGTATTGAATAAGTCAGACGGAACGACTGTTATCTGCAGCTTGCATTTCCTGGATTTAGTTCACCGATATTCTACCCGCGTGATAGGTCTAAAAGACGGTATCAAAGTGTTCGAAGGGTTACCTGCAGAAATTAATCGGGAACGATTTAAGGAAATCTACGGCGAGGAAGCCCAGGAAGTTCGCGCTACAAGCGTGGAGTAATCCATGACCCACGCATCCACTCAAGTCACACCACCACCGCCATCAAGACAACTAAAGACTTCAGATTACCTGTATGGCTTGCTCTCCCTAATCCTCCCAGGCTTAGGACAACTTCTGCGTAGAGATTACAAACGCGGAATAGCTGTGTTTTTCGCAGTTGCAACCGCATTTTTTACAGTCTTGTGGTACGACCACAATGTTTGGTTCTCCGTAATTGCCTTGCTTTGGGCTTGGAATATCTGGGATGCTGTCACTATGCCGAAAGGTGCACCTATATCCGTCGTCATCCTGCTATGGTTGTTTATGGCATATGGCATTGGTTGGAAGGTCACAAGTTTGGATTT
This sequence comes from Anaerolineaceae bacterium UBA4081, assembly GCA_002383615.1. Taxonomy (GTDB): domain Bacteria; phylum Chloroflexota; class Anaerolineae; order Anaerolineales; family Anaerolineaceae; genus UBA4081. The sequence continues at coordinate 1,558 of DFYN01000032.1, read as the reverse complement.
TAAGGCTTTATTTTCAAACCCTGCTCGTGCCGAATCCATCATTTCGCCAATGTTAAGACCTGACTTTATTGCAAAAAAGACTGAATCCATAAAGGGATACGTCGACATTCAAATCAATTGTTCAGATTCGCCTCCCAGTGGTATCCGCACTGAAAATGGCATCACTATGACGGTTTCGCCAACCTGTGCAAGAGTGACAGAACCGATCATCGTGACTGGGACAGGCTTCTGGCCAAACTCATCAATCACATTTAGATGGGTGACACCTATTGGTAGTATTGTCAATTCTAAAGTATTGGAAACTGACGACCAGGGTAGTATCACTTATCTGTTGAATGTCCCTCCAGAATCCCTTTCAGCTGCACCAGACCCCAAAATGCCGTTACTTCATCAGGTGCAATTTGTCCAATCCCGGGATATCGGTGGTTGGGAAATCTCAAAAAATGGCAAGTATATTTTGCAGGGTCTATATGAAACGTTAGCATTGGCACTACTGGCAACTTTTATTGGCGCAATTTTGGCTTTGCCAATGGGATTCCTTGCCGCCCGTAACTTGATGAGCGCCAATCTATTCACAAAAGTAATCTACTTTATTGCACGTGCAATCCTGAATATCTTCCGGTCAGTTGAAGCCCTTATTATGGCAATAATATTTGTTGTCATTGTAGGTCTCGGACCTTTCCCGGGGATGTTGGCAATTACGGTACACACCATTGCTGCCCTTGGTAAACTCTACTCAGAAGTAATCGAAGGAATTGATCCGGGTCCAATTGAGGCTATTAAGGCAACCGGTGCAAATTGGTTGGAAGTTGTTCGATATGCCGTCATTCCACAAATAGTCCCTGCCTTCACAGCCTTAACTATCTATCGGTGGGACATCAATGTCCGCTCATCAACCATTATTGGCTTTGTTGGCGGCGGCGGAATTGGCTTCTTCCTTTACCAGTGGATTATGATTACGGATTACAGCGCTGTGGGTGCGGCGTTTATCGCGATTGCTGTGGTTGTGGTCATTCTAGACTTCTTTAGCGCGAAATTGCGCGAGAGTTTGAGGTAATCTAATGAAAATATTATCTCAAATTCTAAAACCCGGCAGATTTATTCTCATTCTCCTTGCTTGTGTGACCGCATTATACTTTAGTGTTAAAGTCACCCAACCTGATATGGTGAAACTGGTCACTTCTGCGCCGAAGGCGAGAGTGATTCTCTCACAGTTGCTATCACCGAAAATCTTGACGAAGGTTTCTGAAACAAGCTCAACGTCATTTGTCTTTCCCCTACCTTGCGGCAGCGCTCCTAACCAGGAGCCTACTACCGATGGACCTCGGGTTTATGTCGATCCACCCTGTGCGAATGCGAAAGACAAAATATCCATCATTGGTGAGGGCTTGCCAGCAAATGTGGATGTCCCGTTAAAGTGGAAACTGCCTTCGGGTGATTATTTAAGCATTGCAACAGTCAAAACAGATTCAAATGGCGCATTTCGGGAAGAAGTCATTGCCCGACCTATTGCGGCAACAATAAACGGCGTCCCTGCCATTTTAGAGGCAGAAATACC
>DFYN01000094.1:18699-21485 GCA_002383615.1 Anaerolineaceae bacterium UBA4081 | reverse complement strand
GAACCCAAACCGGTTACAGCTGCTGACCTACCCGTCCTGGTGATGGCAATGCGCCTGGATGATGTGGTCACTCTGGACCCCGGCTATGCAGGCGAGACCACCAACCTGACCATCCATATCAATACGTATGACACCCTGGTGGACATCCGCCCTGATGACCTGAACACCATTGTGGGTCGTTTGGCAGAAACCTGGGAAGCCAACGCTGATTTCACAGAATTCACCTTCCACCTGCGCCCGGATACCTTCTTTGCATCTGGCAATCCGGTCACTGCCGCGGACGTTGTCTTCTCGTGGAACCGCCTGGTGAACCTGAAGGGTGCCCCCGCCTGGAACCTGGATGGCATCATCAAGGTTGAAGCGATTGACGACCTGACCGTCAAAGCCACCGCAGCCGAACCGCTGCCCGCTTTCTTTGCCTCGGCTGCCAATCCCAGCCTGGGCATCATGGACAGCGTACTGGCTAAGGAACACGGCGCCACAGATGCTGCCGATGCCGATGTGACTGATAAAGCCAAAGAATGGCTGGACCAGCATTCAGCCGGTTCCGGTCCCTTCATCCTGACTTCCTGGACCCCCAAATCAGAAATCGTGTTGGAAGCCAACATGAATTACTTCAAGGGCGCCCCGAAGTTTGGCAAGGTCATCATCAAGCACGTAGAAGACCCCACCACCCAATTACAGATGCTCCAGACAGGCGACGCCGATATTATCGGTTCGGTTGATGCAGATCTGTATGACGTGGCAAAGGCAGACCCGAATCTGGTTGTAACAGTTGACCAGACGCTGGATGAAAACTACCTTGCGATGACCTCCGCTTGCAACACAGAACTTAGCCCAGAATCTGCAGCATTGTTGTGCGATGTTCGCATTCGCCAGGCAGTCGCTTATGCCATTGATTATGATGGTTTGATCAATGCAGTCCTGGATGGTTACGGCGTTCGCGCCCCCAGCATCATCCCGCTGGGTGTGCTGGGTGTGGATCCCGCCAAGGTTTGGGGACGTGATGTTGAAAAATCCAAGGCATTGTTGGCGGATGCCGGTCATGCTGATGGCATCACCCTGGATTACTACTATGCCTCCAACCCGACCCGTGAAACTGTCGCCGCAAAAATCAAGAACGATTTGGCAGAAGTTGGCATCACCCTCAACCTGAACCCGATGGAACAGAGCGTTTACCTCTCCGAGATGCGCGCTCAGAAACTTCCGATGGCTCAAGGTGGATGGACGCCTGATTACCTCGACCCGACCATGTGGACGGATTACTTTGGTTTGGGCGATCGCTCGGTTGCATTCCGTATGCAATATAGCAATCCGGAAGCCACCAAACAGGCTCAGATTATCCGCACCACCATGGATAAAACAGCCCGCGAAGCCGCCATCATTGCGTTACAGGATATCCTGATTGCGGATATGCCTTACACCATGTTATGGCAGACTCAGGCAATCCACGCACACAGCGCCAAGATTACCGGTTACATGTTCCACCCGGTTTGGCTGCTGGACTTCTGGATGCTGGCTCCCGTCGAGTAAGCAGTTAAGAAATCCTGATGAGGGGCGGGCTACTGCCCGCCCCTCTCATAATTCATAACGACCCCATCCAGGCGCTGCAAGCGCCTCCTTGTTAGGAGTAACGGTATGAATCTCACCGCTTATATTATTCGTCGCCTGTTATTAATGATCCCAATGGTTATTGGAATCACATTAGTCCTATTTCTCGTTACCCGCATCATTCCAGTCAATCCTCTGGCTGTCATCCTGACCGAGAAATCCATGGATGACCCGGAAGCAGTGGCGTCAGCGACTGCCAAGTGGGGCTTAGATAAGTCCTTGCCGGAGCAATACTTCATCTACCTTGGGAACCTGGCACAGGGCGACCTTGGCATTTCCTTCAAGACCAAGAACCCCGTCACCAAAGATATTAAGATGTTCCTGCCTGCAACCATTGAGCTGGGACTGGCTTCATTTGCATTTGCCATCATAGTCGGTATTCCGTTGGGGGTTATCTCCGCCTTAAAACGCGGAAAAGCATTTGACCACGGCAGCCGGGTATTTGCCCTTCTGGGCGCTTCCATGCCGCCTTTCTGGTCTGGATTGCTCCTGCTTTTTGTTTTCTACTTTACCTTAAAAATTGCTCCCGGACCGGGTCGGGTGGATGCGCGCGTTGGCGCTCCTGACCTGGTGACCGGGTTGTTCCTGGTTGATTCACTGATAACAAATAATATGGCAGCCTTCAAGAGTTCATTAGCCCATCTGGTTTTGCCATCCATCGTGCTGGGGTGGTTCACCCTGGCGCTCATCACCCGTATTACCCGCTCATCTTTGATTGAAGTTTTCCAACAAGATTACATCCGTACAGCCCGCGCAAAAGGGCTGAGGGAGCAGTCGGTTGTCTTCAAGCACGCTTTACAAAATGCGATGATACCGCTGGTTACGGTCATGGGTCTGGCATTTGCCGGTTTAATGACGGGCGCTATCATGACCGAGACCATTTTTGCCTGGCCGGGGATTGGACGCTACGCGGTAGAGTCGTCCGTCAACCTGGACTTCCCGGCATTAATGGGCACTACCTTGATGATCGCACTGATTTACATGGTCCTCAACCTGGTGGTCGACGTCCTGTACGCCTTTATTGACCCACGCATCCGGGAGGCTTAATCAATGACTACAGTAGCCCTCCCGAGATTCAAAAAAATGGATCCTAATTCACCCAACGCCCGGCGGTTGCGAACGCTGTCCCGCAACCCTATGGCAATGATGGGACTGGCGATCATAACTATCTGGTC
>DFYN01000094.1:17396-18690 GCA_002383615.1 Anaerolineaceae bacterium UBA4081 | reverse complement strand
GATGTGCTCAGCCGGGTAATTTACGGCGCACGCATCTCCCTGCCGGTGGGTCTGGTCGTAATTATCTTTTCCATGGTTGTCGGCTGCCTGGTAGGCGCATCAGCAGGTTATATCGGCGGTATATATGACTTACTGATTATGCGTCTGGCGGACATCACGATGGCATTTCCCAGTATCGTCCTGGCGCTGGCAATTGCCGCGGTGCTGGGTCCCAGCCTGACAAATGCCTTGATAGCCATGGTGCTGGTGTGGTGGCCGGAGTACGCCCGATTAATGCGCGGTCAAGTCCTCAGTGTGCGCACCAACGAGTATGTCACCGCTGCCACCGTAGTGGGTGTTCCGTCTGGGCGTATCCTGTTTAAGCATATTCTGCCCAACACTTTTGGACCCATCCTGGTGAAAGCTTCCATGGATGCCGGTTCAGCCATCATGAATATTGCCGCCCTGTCCTTCATCGGTCTGGGGGCAGTTCCTCCCACGCCCGAATGGGGCGCTATGGTATCCCTGGGACGTTACCGCTTCTACAGCTGGTGGCTGACCACCTTCCCCGGACTGGCAATTTTGACTGTGGTGCTGGGCTACAACTTCTTTGGTGACGGCGTGCGCGATGCCTTTGACCCGCGCACGAACAACGGCTAGGCAATGTTCCATCTCCTCCTTCAGGTCAGCGCCCGGGATTCTCCCGGGCGCTGCAATGTTTATCAACAACATATCCAAATGCTTTAGGACTAACCGCCCTCTCTCCTCCTATGCGCTCCACGGTTGTCCTAATTTCTAATCTCTGATCACTGATCACTCAAATCACATCCTTCGAAACTCGCATTTCAAGTCTCGCCCAAATCTCTGCTCTCTAATCTCTACTCTCTACCATACACCCTTGGCACTCGTAGATTGATATTGGCGGTCACATCCGCCATGGAGGTTTGCCAGCGGTCAGCCAGGTCTTCCACCCAGATGTGCTCAGCGCCCTGCTCGCCCATCAGCNNACGGTGTTTGGGCTGCCTGTCCGCCGAAAGCCATCCGCGTAGCCAACGGGCAGGACCCCAATCCACTCGCCCGCATGGGCGCTGTACTTCCTGCCGTAGCCAATGGTCCATCCTTCCGGCATTTCCCGGCAGGATGCTAATTGGCACTTCCATGTTTGGGCACGCCTGAATTCTGGTGGAAACGGCGCATAGTAGAAGGGGCGGATGCCCAGCAGGGTCGAACCCGCGCGCGTCATATTGAAACGCGCTTGCGGGTACCCCACCGAAGCAGCCGAGTTTGCCGCATGGATCCAGCGCGGCTCCACACC
>DFYN01000094.1:16968-17341 GCA_002383615.1 Anaerolineaceae bacterium UBA4081 | reverse complement strand
GCAAAGACACCCATGCGCCCCATACCCGTATCCACTTTCAGGTGGACCTTTACAGATGTTCCAGCAGCGTGCGCACGTTGGCTGTAAAGTTCGGCTGACTCGCTGGAGTGCAGCGTGAGGGTCAGGTCTTCAGCAATGGCGGCGTCCACTTCATCAGGAGCGAGCATGCCAAATATNNGCCGCCCGCACGCAGGATGGCTTTCCCGCATTCCACCGCGCCCATGCCGTAAGCGTTGGCTTTAACCACCGCCAGCAGCGCCACGTTGCCGGTCTGTCTAAGCATTTCACGAGTGTTGTACTCAACAGCATCCAGGTTAACTTCAAACCAGGTGGGATATGATTTGGATAGCGATGGGGGCATATGCGGCATGAA